>QIIJ01000220.1 GCA_003232595.1 Aurantimonadaceae bacterium
ACCGGCGCTTGGCAGTTTTGACAATATTTTCTGGATCGCAGGCGGACTTGCCAAGGATGGCGGTATAGAACTGCTGCGCCCGCTGTTTTCGCGCGTTGCACGGGCCTATCTGATTGGCGAGGCAGCGCCAGGCTTTTCGGCCACACTGGGGGATGCGGTCGGCTTTGAAATTGCTGGCGAACTTGACCAGGCGGTCGTTCATGCGGCGCGCGATGCTGTCGCGAGCGATCTCGATAACCCGGTTGTACTGCTTGCGCCGGCCTGTGCCAGTTTTGACCAGTTTCCAAATTTTGAACAACGCGGTTTTGCCTTCAAAAAGATGGCAATGGCGCTTGAGGGCTTTCAGCCAATAGAAGGATCGATTTGATGGTAAGCAGAGCGGATAGAAGCCGTCTTTCCCAGTGGTGGTGGACTGTCGATAAATTTCTGTTGTTCTCGGCAATCCTGCTAATGGCGGCCGGATTGGTGCTTTCTCTGGCAGCAAGCCCTGCAATTGCAGACCGCATCGGGGTGGATGAATTTCATTTCTTCAAACGCCATGTGTTATTTCTGGTGCCGGCATTTGCCTTGATGATCGGTCTTTCATTCCTTGACAAACGACAGGCGCGGCGGGCCGCATTTGTTGTGTTTGGCATGGCAATTGTCATGATGGTTGCAACCATGTTTGTCGGCTTTGAGGCCAAGGGTTCGAGACGATGGATATCGCTTGGTTCGTTTTCGCTGCAGGCCTCGGAATTCCTCAAGCCAGGCTTTGTGGTGGTGACTGCCTGGTTGTTTGCTGAAAATGCCCGAAGGCCGGATGTTCCAGGTAATCTGTTTTCAATAATCCTGTTTGCCATTGTTGTGGCACTGCTGGTGGCGCAGCCTGATCTGGGTCAGACTATTCTGGTTTCTGCAGTGTGGTCTGCAATGTTCTTTATGGCCGGAATGCCGTGGCTGTGGATTGCAGTACTTGGCGGGTTTGCCGTTGCAGGCCTTGCAAGCGCCTATTTATTCCTCGAACATTTTGCCAGCCGTATCGACAGGTTCTTTACCGGTGACGGAGATACTTTTCAGGTTGATACCAGCCTTGAAGCGATTGTGCGTGGCGGCTGGCTGGGGCAGGGGCCGGGTGAGGGAACAGTAAAGCGGATATTGCCCGACAGCCATACGGATTTTGTGTTCGCGGTTGCTGCCGAAGAGTTCGGCATAATTATCAGCATGGTGCTGGTGCTGGTCTTTGCCTTTGTGGTGATCCGCGGCCTAACCCATGCCATACATGAGCGCGATGGTTTCGTACGTCTTTCGGTTGCCGGGCTGGTGATGTTGTTTGGTTTCCAATCGATTATCAATATGGCGGTCAATCTGCAAATGATGCCGGCGAAAGGCATGACCCTGCCGTTTATATCCTATGGCGGGTCGTCGATGATGGCGGTTGCTTTCGGGATGGGGCTGATACTGGCGCTTACAAAAACCCGTCCGGAATCCCGGCGTTACGATACCGGCAGGTTTGTCCCCAATAATGCCCAGATCGCAAACTAAATCGCGGTCATGGGGTCGATACTTCTCTCTGCCGGAGGAACCGGTGGCCATTTGTTTCCAGCCGAAGCACTGGCACATGAATTGCGGGCTCGTGGCTGGCTCATTTATCTGGCAACAGACCGGCGGGCCGAACGGTTTGCCGGTAACTTCCCTGCTGAAAAAATTGATATAATTCGCTCTTCAACATTCGTTTCAAAAATGCCCCTGGCAATAACCAGAACACTTTTGGAGCTGTATCGCGGATATAAAGAAGCACGTCGGCTATACAATACCTATCGACCATCAGTGGTTGTCGGCTTTGGTGGTTATCCGACATTGCCACCGTTATATGCGGCAACGCGGGC
>QIIJ01000224.1 GCA_003232595.1 Aurantimonadaceae bacterium
ACGCTGAGTTTTAAAAACTGTTCTTTATCTTCAACAGAACTCAAATTCACCGTCATTTCCGGCAAATCATAAAAGAAAGTTTCAGGCGGCAGGATTACTTCAACCGCAGCCTCTGAATCACCTCCGGCAAAGAACATGAAGTAAGCACCAGCTGCCAAACCCAACAATACCACCAGAGCACCCCCGGCAATGATTATCAGCTTTAGCTTGCTCTTCTTGCCTTCTTGTCCCTCTTCCCCTTCAGCGCCTTCTTCGGTCTCTCCATCCACCGGATCCTGATCCGCTACCGCTTCATTTGCCATGTCAAATTCGCTTTATAATTTTTGGTCCTTAAAAAACCTGGACCGCCCCGCATTTAGACCAGCTAATCCCCTCATGGTTAACGAAAGGTTACCAAGTTGCCATGATCGGCAAAAATTGCCCGGTAATTTTTACCTCCCCCTCGCCAGAAACGGCAGACTTGCCCACATACTAAGCATTAACACATTGTTTTCGTTGGTTTTTACAGGTTGGCACGCCCCATGCAATGTATTGGCTAAGCAAATGGCTTGGGGAAGTCATTCGCAAACAATCAACCGGGGGATAGCGTCTTATGGAAAACGCACAACTCATAGGGCTTTCACGCCAAATCGGACTTAAACGTCAAATGAACGTGATTGCCAACAATGTGGCAAACATAAATACCAACGGCTACAAGGCTCAAAGCCTGCTGTTTGAAGAATATGTTATGCCGGTAGCATCCGACAACACATTTGGTTATTCAGATCAACCACTTAGCTATACAAATGCATGGGCCACCATCAATGATTTCAGTGGTGGTGCGATTGCTCAGACCGGGAATTTCCTGGATGTTGCATTGCAGGGCAAAGGGTTTTTGGCGGTTCAAACCCCGGCCGGAGAACGCTGGACCCGGGCCGGATCCCTCAAAATTGATAACAGTGGGCTGCTGGTCGACAATTCTGGAAACCCGGTTTTATCGGAAGGCGGGCAGATCCGATTCGCTCCCACCGAGACCGATATCCGTTTCAACGAAGACGGCTCAATCCTTACCAGCGAAGGTAATAAAGGATTTTTGCGCATCGTTGAATTTGACGAGCCCCAAATTCTCACCCGTGAGGGGGCCAATCTGTTTTCCGGCGGTGAACCAATACCTGCCACCGACACGCGGGTGGTTCAGGGAGCCATTGAACGCTCAAACGTATCCGGCGTTATCCAGATTGCAGAAATGATCCGGGTCAATCGCTCATATCAATCCATGGCCAAGCTCATGGAGAGGCAAGATAAAATGCGCTCCGAAGCCATCGGAGTATTGGGCAACCCAGCAAGATAAGAAATTAACAGGAGATCGACCATGAAAGCTCTATATACCGCCGCATCTGGAATGGCTGCCCAGGAACGAAATGTGGAAGTCATATCCAACAATATCGCCAACATGCGCACCACCGGCTATAAACGTCAACGCGCTGAATTTCAGGACCTTATTTATCAGACCGTTCGCCGCGCAGGTTCTCTGACATCAGCCACCGGAACCCAGGTTCCCGTTGGCATAGAAATCGGCTCTGGGGTAAAAACCGCCTCCACTGCCCGCATCATGAGTCAGGGTAGTGTCGAGCCGACACAAAAAGAACTTGATCTGGCCATTCGCGGCGAGGGTCTGTTTGTAATCAACCTTCCCGATGGCCGCACAGGTTATACCAGAGATGGTGCATTCGAGCGCGACAATACCGGAACACTGGTCACCATGGACGGGTATCAGTTGCAGCCCGGGATTGTTGTTCCAGACACCGCTCGCTCCATATCAATATCCGAAGATGGAATGGTTGAAGCCTTTCTTGGTAACGATGCCACAGCCACCCAGCTTGG
>QIIJ01000265.1 GCA_003232595.1 Aurantimonadaceae bacterium
TTGCAGTCCAAACTGCTGCCACAAGGCCAAACTCGGTATTGTTGGCCAGTTGAACGGCCTCGTCTTCACTGTCAAACGAAAATGCGGCAAGTACGGGCCCAAACACTTCCTTTTGTGCAATATCTGCGGCTACAGGCACTTTTCCAAACAGGACCGGTGCGCAGTAATAACCTCCGTCCGGTGCATTCCCGGTAATTTGTCCGCGAGCCAGAACAGGAATGCCGGAGCTTTCGGCATTTTCAATGAAACCCTGGACCAGGGTATCTTGTTTTTTGCTTATCAGTGGCCCAAGGTCCAAATCGGCTTCATGGGGTCCTGCCACAAGTTTTTCGAACAAGCCTGCCAGCCTTTTTGTAAATTCGTCGTAAATTGGGGCTTCCAGCAGAACGCGCGAACCAGCCGAACAGGTTTGCCCGCCGTTCTGGATTATCGCATTGACAACCACTGGCAAAGCAGCATCAAGATCAGCATCAGCGAAAATTTTCCTCCAAGCTCCATAGTGACGCCGCGGTTGTTGACGGCGGCTGCTCTTTGTATAGCCGTGCCTGTTGCTGGCGAGCCGGTGAAAGTAACAAAATCAATTCCTGGATGAGCAGAAAGCGGTGCGCCTGCTTCCCTGCCGGTTCCGGTCACAACATTGAATGCGCCGGCAGGAAGACCAGCCTCTAACGCAAGCTCTGCGATGCGCAGCACGGACAAACACGCGTCTTCTGCAGGCTTCAGCACCAGTGCGTTGCCCATGGCAAGTCCGGCCCCGGCAACCCTGCCCAAAATCTGCGCCGGATAGTTCCACGGAATTATCCCTGCGACCACGCCATGCGGCTCGCGCAAGGTAAGCGCCAGAAAGTCGCCCGCAACTGGTATGGTGTCGCCATGAATTTTGTCGGCAGCACCGCCATAATATTCAAAATACCGTGCACATCCGACAATATCGGCAATCCCCTGCTTGAGCGGCTTGCCTGTATCGCGGGATTCAAGTGCGGCCAGTTCGGCGCTGTTATTCGATATCAGTTGCGAAAGCCGCAAAAGAATGCGCCCCCGCTCAACTGCAGACATTTTTCCCCAGGGACCGTTTGACCAGGCAGTGTGGGCTGCCCTGACGGCCGTATCAATATCGTCTGCATCACTTTCAGGCATTGTTGTAAAGACGATTCCATCCGATGGTGAAACCACATCCATCCGCCTGCCTGATTTTGCATCACACAACCTGCCATCAATGATATTCATACAGGCGCTATTCTGCGCAGCATTGTTGTCCGGAGAATTGTTCATTCGGAAAGCCTTGATTGCCGATATTTGTTCTATCATTGCCCCAGATGATGCCTTGCCATCAAGCAGAATATAGAGTCGGCAGCAACACAGCTGCAAAAATTGACCATCTGGTAAAAATTCTTGACGGCCAGACGGAATGACTGCATGCTTGTCGTAGGCGAATATACAGGCTTATTGCTCAATAATCCGTTTGATCCATAAAATGCCGTTTTGGGAGAAATTGGTGGTGTCTTCAGAAAATTCCGGGATTGTTTCCGGCCTGCTCAAGCCGGAGCAATATTGCTCCAATTTTTCGGACTTGCATCCCCCGTTGTCCCGCCATGAAGCTGTGGTCGAAGCGGAACGTTGTTATTTTTGTTATGATGCTCCCTGCATGGATGCCTGCCCGACTAGCATTGATATTCCCCGTTTCATTCGCCAGATTGCCAATGGAAATCCGGCGGGGTCTGCAAAAACGATTTTTGCCGAGAATATTCTGGGCGGCATGTGCGCACGGGTTTGTCCGACTGAAACCCTTTGTGAAGAAGTTTGTGTGCGAGAGGAAGCAGAAGGCAAGCCGGTAAAAATCGGCAATTTGCAGCGCTACGCCACGGATCATTTGATGGATAGCGGGAAAATCCCGTTCCACCGTGTTGAACCGTCAGGCAAATCAGTTGCCGTTGTCGGTGGTGGTCCGGCCGGTATATCATGTGCTCATCGTCTGGCCATGCTCGGCCACGATGTTAAAATCTTTGATAGCCTGGAAAAGGCCGGTGGTCTGAATGAATATGGTATCGCTTCTTACAAGGCGGTCAATAATTTTGCCCAGCGAGAACTTGACTATGTATTAAGTATTGGCGGCATAGTCGTGGAAAACGGCAAGGCATTGGGTAGAGAAATCCAGATTGGCGACCTTTGCGGTGAATTTGATGCGGTTTTCATTGGCGTCGGCCTTGGCGATGTCAATTCTCTCGGGCTGGCGGGT
>QIIJ01000247.1 GCA_003232595.1 Aurantimonadaceae bacterium
TGGGATTCCATGCAGAGCGCCATGAAACTTTCAAACGAGTGGAACACGCTTTCATCCGTTGCCTATGCGCGCCAGCGTACGCGCGTGCTCGGCTAAACAGCATACCAATAATACCGAACCCGGGCCTTTCTGGCCCGGGTTTACCATCAAATCTAAGAAATCCGTAGAGGTTCGATTTTGATGAATGCCAGGATGGCATTGGCCGGAAGTGTTGCATTTGTCTGTGATAAATTCTGGCAAGGGGAGAATGACCGGGATGGGGATAGAAATGCGAACCGCATTTCATGCATTGACTTCCAGCCCGGTGACTGCCTTGCTTTCAAAATTGAACCGGTGGTGTTGATCGGGAAGTGACGGCATGGAAGTGCTTGGAAGCCTGCTTTTAAGTTTTGTCATGGGTTTTGTGAACCTGTTGATATTGCCGTGGCATATCTTCAAATGGGCGAGCCTTGAGACATTCAAGGAAAAGGTGGATGTAATATTGCTTGCGGGCATGTCACGCGAGTTTTTCTTCGTGGTTCTGGCGCTGGTGTTGGTGCTGATTGCTGCGGGCATATATAACCGAAATTTCCTGCGTGGAACCGTCTCCGGTCTTGAGCGGTTTAATGGTTCGATTGGCAGGGTGTCCGCCTGGTTTGCACTTATAATGATGTTGCAGCAGGTGATGATTATCGCCATGGGCCAGATATTTCGCGGCAATGAACTGACATTTGCATTGCTTGGAATACAACTGGTCGATGAAGAACTGCAATGGCTGTCCGGACAACTGAAGTTTTATAACGCCATGCTGATCGCGCTGGCGTCTGCCTATACTTTCATCGAGGGTGGTCATGTGCGGGTTGATCTGATCTATGCAGCGTGCCGAAAACGAACCAGACACTGGATAGATCTGTTTGGAACGGTGTTATTTTTTATCCCGTCAACAATCACATTGTGGTGGTTTGCCTGGCCGATAGCTGCAAACTCGATGCTGCGGGCAAGGCCGATGAACATTTATTCGACCAAAGCCAGCTTCAGAAGTTTTAAATGGGAATCATCAGGCACGGCTGAGTTTACCTGGGTCTGGGCGTTCAAGTTCCTGGTGGTGGTTTTTGCCGGATTGATGTTTATCTGCGCAATTGCATTTCTGTTACGCAATCTGCTTGCTCTTTTGCAGCGTGATGAGGATATCAAAACTCACTATTCTTTTACCGGTGGCGCCAATGGTGGCATGGGAAAGACCATAAAAACTGTTCCCAATCGGTCAGATTCATTTGAGGACCTTGCCGGAATACCGAAGAAAAATCCAGTTGAAACCGCTGAAACCGGCAACGCCCATTAGACCTACGGAGTATCAATTCAATGTTGTTCGGTTTTACCGGTGTTGAACTATCGCTGATTATTGTTGCCATCGCACTGTTTTCCGGAATCCTGTCCGGCTATCCGGTGGCATTTGCCATTTCGGGCTCGGCATTCATCAGTTTTTTCGTTATCGCCACCTTGAATGAAATGGGCCTGCTTTATGTTTTAACCGAATTCAACGGCGTAATGGAAAAGGTTCCGGTGTTTGAAAACGGCTGGCAAAGGGCGATGTTGTCGACCTCTTCCACCTGGGCGCAAGGGGTGTTTTCGCGCGCTTTTGGTGGTAATGTGGAAACCCTGCTGGCGGTGCCGCTGTTTGTGCTTATGGGCATTGCGCTTGAGCGCTCGAACATCGCGGAAGATCTTCTGACCACTATGGCGAAACTCTTCGGCTCGGTCCCGGGCGGGCTGGCGGTTGCCGTTGTTTTGGTCGGCACCCTGCTTGCCGCCTCCACCGGTGTGGTTGGTGCTACCGTTGTGACAATGGGTCTTATTGCCCTGCCAACGATGTTGAAACA
>QIIJ01000493.1 GCA_003232595.1 Aurantimonadaceae bacterium
TATTTGATTTGCGCGGTCACACGACCATCGGTTGCCTCTTCAATCATCTTGATGAATTTTGGCCACATGATTGCATTAATGCCATGAGTTGGCGGTGCCCAGCTGGAAATTGTCAGTGTGACTTCCTGCGCAAATGCAGCAGCAGAAGTGCTCACGGCAAGCGCGATGCCAGCTGCAAGCTTCACCAGTTTGTTTCTAATAGTCATGTCTACTCCCTTGTTTGGTTTGCCAGAACCCGGCAATTGTTGTGCGGTTATTTAGGTTTTCCGCAGTTGCTGTTGTTTTAGTCCATCCGCATTATTTTTATCTGTATTTGCTCTGCCCGAGCTTGTTTTGATTACAGTTACCCCAGTTTTTTCAACACCCTTTTTAACGACTTGCGCTCTTGGGCCGTAAGTACGCGAAGCGATTTTTCCTCGTGTTCTTTCGCCTGAGCGATCAGTGGACGGGCAGTCTGCGCCCCTTTTTCAGTTACGTAAAGCATGGTTTTGCGGCGGTCGGTTGGATCAGCCCTCTTTGATACCAAACCTTCACCCACCATCTGGTCGGTAATCTTGGTGAGCCTTGACTGTTCTATCAATACCAGCGCTGAAAGCCTGGTCAGCATCAGCCCCGGTTGGTCAACCAGACAGGCCAGAACCCGCCAGACATAAATTTTTACACCACGGCTTTTGACATAGGCATGAAATTCGCTTGAAAGCCTGTGGCTTGCGCTTGCCAGTTGATACAAAAGGTAGTCATCAACAAACCGACTTGCAGCGGTATCATTGGATTGCGTTGTTTCGGGCAGGGTCGGTACCAATAATTCCATGAAGTCGAGATTCCACAAAATTGCATGGGAGTCAATAATTTCATGCATAAATATTTCATGTTTAAAAATATTCTAAATCATGTAATCTTGACAAATGTAATGCGGGCAGGAATGATCGTGCGTTGATGAACCCGTAAATTTTTGGCGAGGAAAATTTGGCTGAACGATCGTATGTCACTGAGGTTCAACTTCAAAATGCCGGTGCTGGTGGGAGTATTTCAGGCGATATCACGCGTGCTTTACAAAAGTTGAAACTGGCGGTGGTCGGTGCGTCAGTGGTCGCGCCAGACGTTAAAATGATTTCATTACAGAATGCAGGTGGTGGTAATTTGCCAGGATTTAATGCCGGAGCGCATATCAAGATTGATATTCCAGATGGGACAGTCAGGCACTATTCACTGATAAATCTGGATCCCGATGCAACAACTGAAACCGGTGTGGGTGAATATGTTTTGGGTGTTCGGCTGGAACAGGACAGCAAAGGCGGTTCGAAATATATGCACAGACTGGCCGTTGGTGATGCGGTTTCATCAAACGCTCCTGAAAACGATTTTCCTTTGCAGCAAAGCGATATCGCGCCGTTGCTGATTGCTGGCGGCATTGGCATAACCCCGATTACCGCAATGCTGTCGTCGCTTCGGCGGCAGGGGCAGGCCTTTGATTTTCACTATGCCGGGCGAACCGCCGGTTCTCTTGCTTTTGTTGAAGAACTTGTCGGCCTTTGCGGTGCGCAAATGCAGCTTCATTTTGATGATGATAATTCCGCTCTCGATCTGAAGCGCCTGTTTGGCAATCATGATGCAGACAGGCCCGTTTATGTTTGCGGCCCCAAAGGCATGATTGAAGCAGCAAAAGCAGCTGCTCTTGGAGCAGGTGTCGCGTCTGAAAACATACATTTCGAACTTTTCACCAGTGCTTCACAGCAGGCTGGCGACAGCAGTTTTGAGGTGGAACTGTCCTCGTCCGGCACCATCCATATCATTCCTGCGGGCAGGACCATCATTGAGGTTCTGGAAGCCGATGGTGTGGATTTGATTTACGACTG
>QIIJ01000230.1 GCA_003232595.1 Aurantimonadaceae bacterium
GGTTACGGTGAAAGCGACTAAATACACTAAATTTAGCAGCACAGCCTGCTCAGGATGCACCTCACCCCATATCCTCAATCCGGATCATCTGTGCCTCAGCGGCCAAATACCCGTCCGCTTCAATCGCCTCAAGTGCCAGTTTTATCGCTTCCTCGTGGGTTTCGTGGGTTATCAAGATGATGGTCTGGGGGGCCTTGTCTCGTGCATCCCCACGTGGGCCATCGCGGCGCTGGACGATGGATTCGAGTGATATGTCCTGTTCACTCATTCTGGTGGCGATGGCGGCCATGACGCCTGTTTTGTCGAAGACTGTGAGGCGGATGAAATAGCCGCCGAGATGTTTGCGCATTTTGGCGCGTTTATAAGTGTCCAGCAGGGCTGCCGGGCGACCGAAGGCCGGGCCGTGCTGATGGCCGGGGCGGCTTTTTGCGATGTCGGCGATATCGCCAAGCACGGCGGAAGCCGTAGCCGCGCCCCCTGCCCCTGGACCGGTCATCATCAATTCGCCGACGATATCGGCCTCAATCACGACAGCATTGGTGACGCCGCCGATATTGGCGATCGGCGATGAGAGCGGCACCATGGTCGGGTGGACGCGGGATTCAATACCGCTGTCGGTCTTTTGGGCAACACCCAGAAGCTTGATGCGGTAGCCAAGATCTTTGGCCGCACGGATATCTTCGGTGGTGATTTTTGTTATGCCTTCAAGATAGATTTCATCAGCGGCAATTTCCGACCCGAAGGAAAGCGCGGTCAGCAGGGCCAGCTTGTGGGCCGTATCATTGCCTTCAATGTCAAAGGCCGGATCGGCCTCCGCATAACCAAGTCGCTGGGCATCAGCAAGGCATTTTTCGAACGAAATCTCGTCATCTTCCATGCGGGTGAGGATATAATTGCAGGTGCCGTTCATGATGCCGTAAACACGGGTGACATTGTTGCCGGTGAGCGATTCACGCATTGTCTTGATCACCGGAATACCGCCGGCAACGGCTGCCTCGTAGTTAAGCAAAACGCCGTTTGCCTCGGCGATTTTGGCGAGTTCCACCCCGTGTCTGGCGAGCAGCGCCTTGTTGGCTGTCACCACATGCCTGCCGCCTGTCAGGGCTGCGCGAACTGATTCAAGCGCCACACCGCCTTCACCGCCGATCAGTTCCACATAAACATCGATATCGGAACTGGCCAGTGCCACCGGATCGCTGAACCATTCGGCACTTGCAAGATTAACCCCGCGTTCTTTGTTCTGGTCTCGGGCTGAAACGCCTGAGACAGCAATCGCCCGACCGCAGCGCTCGGCCAGTTCATTGTTTTTTGCATGCAGAATGCGGACAAGCTCGGCCCCAACAGTGCCAAGCCCTGCAATGCCCAGTTTCAACGGTTTTTGCATATGTGATATTCCGGTAAATCGAGTATTGAGCCGGGATATCAGTTTCAGTCACCGGCGCGCCTTGAATTGAACAACGTTGTGCAACGATTCATCACTGCTTGCAAGGAAGGCGTTGGCATCATAACCAAACAATTATTATTTGGCATCAATTTCCTCGCAACAGTGCGCAAACTTCATGCACCACAGGGGCATAGATTCATGAATTTCCGACAGGCGAGATTTATTGTAGCTTAAAATCAGATTATGACCTGACATTGTACTGTTGTCATAAATGTAACTTTCATCTGCAATGGTAACCGCAGTTACCGCATTGTCTAGACTTCTTGAAAATCGCCGTTACTGATCTTTGAGCGGCACATCATGTCCGCCGCTGGCAACGCGTTCTATTATTCGGTATTTTGCTATGTCAATATGCGCAACCGACACATAGTGAAATTCAATCCTGAATCCCGCCTTCTTCGCTGCGCG
>QIIJ01000207.1 GCA_003232595.1 Aurantimonadaceae bacterium
GCAATTCGGTCTGGAGCCACGTGGACCGCCCGCCAACGGCGCAGATCAAAGCAACCGGTTTGGACTTGTCGCTACCCATCAGGGCATCAAGTTTTTGCAGGAAGTCTGGCTGGTGCATGGAAACCTTGTTGGCGACCGAGCCAACACCGGTTTCCTTCCACTCCTGAGGTCTGCGTATATCGATCAGCAGCAGCTCGCCGCTTTCAGCCTTTTTCATGGCAGTCGGCGCGTCCATAATGATATTTGTCTGAACTGCCGCATTTGTGGTGGAACTGTCAGATTTTGCAAATCCGGCCTGAGGCGCAACCATCACACCAAGACCTGCAACTACCGCAAGTGCGTACATTGTTTGAGTTGATTTTTTCATGCCATGATTTCCATTAAATAGCGTTTGATTGAGAATCAGGGTTGTTTTACACCACCGGCATGCCGTCATTGCGCCATTTTATCGAACATCCCATCGACGGGATCTGCTCCGCCGGACCGTGTCCTGTTTCCGCAACAAGTTTCATAGCCTCGTAAAGATCGCGGCGTAGATCATCGGCCCCGGCTTCCCTTCGCGATGCATCCAGCCGCCCGCGATATTGCAGACCCCCGTGCCGGTCAAAACCAAAATAGTCAGGCGTGCAAACCGCATCATAAGCGCGCGCCACTGACTGGTCAGCATCAACCAGATAGGGAAATGAAAAGCTGTATTTTTGCGCGAACGGACCCATCAGATCGGGCGCATCATCCGGATAGGCATTCCAGTCATTGGCGTTAATGGCAGCAGCACCGATGCCGATTTCCTGCAGGTCAGCAATATCACGGGCCAAACGTGCCGCGACCGCTTTGACATAGGGGCAGTGATTGCAAATAAAGACGATCAATGTGCCGTTTTCACCGGCAATATCATCAAATGAATAGCGCCTGCCATCAAATGACGGCAATTCAAAGGGCGGTGCCTTCCAGCCAAACTCGCAAATTGGTGTATTGATTGCCATTGTTTCTCACATTTCGAAAGTGCAGTTCACGGAAGTATCGAATGCCAGAATAAACATTCATTAAATAGAATGTAACCCCTGTCCTGCGGAATTGGATCACAATTTTGACATCCAATTCCGCCAGGTTGGCAAAACGGGGCTTGATTACTGCCCAACATCAATTACCATACGGCATGTAACAGTTCGGGAGGAGTTGCTGTGCGTTTTATTGTTTTATTGTCAGCCATGATGCTGAGTATTTTCACCATTTCATTGCCTGCCCAGGCCCAGGTCACCATTGAACTTGGTGGCTCCAATTCAGAAGTCAAGCGCATCCTTATTTCGCAGGGCTATAGCGATGTCTCAATTATCAAGCGGAGTTTTACTGCCACAACTGCCGAAGGTTGCCTTAGCGGCGTTCGCTACCGGGTAAAAATTCAAATCACAGGCCAGACCAAGTGGCGGCAGGAAGTCGGCCGTTGCCGCAGTGAGATCACAATCGAAACAGCGCGCAAGCTGCTGCGTGATCAGGGTTACAGCCGCATCGATCTGGAAACACGGCGTGGTGCATTTGTTGCTATTGCCTGTTTAAACGATGCACGGCTTCGGGTATCGGTTGACCGCGTTGGCGACATTCGCCGCGAGCGCAATCTGGGCAGCTGCCGCTCAAATGCGCTGTCTCCGACTGATATCAAGGCGGAGCTGAAGAAACAGGGTTACACGAGAATCAAGTTTACCGACCGGCAATTGCCTCGTTATGTGGCCGAGGCATGCCTTGGATTGCAGCAGGTCGAACTGGTACTTTCCCGCGATGGCGAAATCCGCCGCGAACAAAATATCGGTCGTTGTGAACGGGCAATCAATTCTGGCAATCTTGCGGC
>QIIJ01000605.1 GCA_003232595.1 Aurantimonadaceae bacterium
GCGAGCGCCTCTTTAATACAGGCCTCCATTTGCGGCGGTGTGCGGCGGGAGCCCACAGCCAGAATGGAATGGCCGGCAACCGGCAGCCGTGAAACTCTTTCAGCCAGCCTTGAACAGGTTTCCTCGTTCCATGTAACACCCCTGGTGGTGCCGCCAAGCACAAGACCAATGCGTTTGCCTTCCATATTTGCAAAACGGTCCTGCGCTGACAGTCTGTTTTTGGCCATTTCCTCCCGGGTCAGCGGGTGGGGGGCTGTGAGGGAAACGATCACATTGTCGCCGCGCAGTTTGTCATGTTCCGGTACCCAGATCATGTCTGCCAGCGTTGATGAAATACGCGGATCTTTTAGAAATACGGCAAAGATCTTTGGTCCTGCCGACTTTTTGATCGCCTCCAGATATGGATAGGCGCGTCTTCCCGAGGCTATGACCACATCTGGAAAAGGCGGGGCGATTATGCTTTCCGGATTGTTCGGACGATCCCTCGGCGGCAACATTGCCTGGGGCGACAGCGACCAAACGCCAGGCTCGATCACCCGCTCTTCAATGGTACCGCCAAGATGCACGGCTACGCCCAGGCACTGGACGCGGTCACCGGCCTTGCCATCGGTTAAAATCCAGATTGTTCGATTGTCAGAAATTTTTTTGAGCCTCAGGGCAACGGAATTTCGTCGGGATTAGGCACCGAATATCCCTTAACAACGGCGGCGCGCGCGGCTATTTTTGTGTACCAGCGTTTGAGATTTTCATACTCGTCTATATCTATGCGCTGCCACTGCCAGCGGGAGCACCACGGCCATATTGCCATATCGGCAATGGAGTAGTCGCCGGCCACAAATTCGTGTTTGCCCAGATGCTGATCAAGCACATCATAAAGCCGCTCTGCTTCGTCTGCGTAACGGCGCTCGGCATATTCACTTTTTCCGGGATTGAACTTCAAAAAATGATTGGCCTGACCAAGCATAGGGCCAAACCCGCCCATCTGCCACATCAGCCATTCAATGCACTGCCAATATTCTTTTGTGCCTTCAGCCGGTATGAACTGACCGGATTTTTTGGCGAGGTATAGCAGGATTGCACCGGATTCCATCATCCGGGTGCCGGTCTCCTGATCGACAATGGCCGGGATTTTGTTGTTGGGAGAGATTTCCAGGAATGATGGCTCAAACTGCTCATCCTTCATAATGTCGATTGGATGGACCGAGTAGTCCAGCCCCATCTCTTCCAACGCAATGGACACCTTGCGGCCGTTGGGCGTGCTCCAGGTATAAAGATCAATCATGGCAGTTCTATCCAGTCAGATTTCGATGCTGTCGTGCGGCGGCGAACTACGCAGTCCTGTTGACACATAGCCCCCGACTTGCAAATTAAACTGGAAAACGCCGAATGAAAACCCGCTAATAAAATTTAAAATTGAGTGATGCGCGGATGATGTGAGCATTGGCAGAGGATGAATATGTGCTGGTTCCGTGGGTATAGGTCTTGGACCCGAAATCATCATACAGATATTCCAGCCGGGCACTTACCCTGTTGCTGAAGGCATGTTCAACGCCGCCGCCGATTGTAAACCCATATCGAATGCCACCCAGGGCCGTACCACCCCAGCCGGTTGTACCGGTGAGTTCTGTTGTATCGATATCGGCAAAGGCCAGGCCGCCTGCAGCGAATACCAAAGTATTGGGGGATATCAAAACCCCCGCACGAGCGCGAATATGGCCAACAAGCCCGACGTCATACCTGTAGATTGGCGCTGTTGCTGGAGGAGGAGGAGGCATTGTCGCTATGCCATTGCCGTCCGCGTTGGACCAGCCGATATCTGCTTCTGCGCCAATTACCCACATTGTAGCCGACTAAAGCGCCGCCCAAGATACCATTGGTGCTGCCACCGGCATTGCCAACATTGCCGTTTACGGGGGTGGTGGTCGTCATCGGTGTAATTGTTGTATCACCGATATAACCGCCGGCGAAAATGCCAATGTAGAACCCGTCCCAGCTATATCCTGAATTGCCGGCCTCGCCATGATCTGCAGCCATTGCTGTACCGGCGGCTGTCAGGAACATTGCAGCGCCTGCAATATATCGTTTGAAATTTACCATGCAAATTTCCCCCACTTCGAGAACTTAAAACCCGAATTATCAACGTATGTTGGATGTAAATTGGAGTCAACGTGCTGGCCGAGGTGGTTCACAATATTGTTAGAGCACTTCCGGTCTGTTTTGACCCATTTGATGGAGCCAAATAAGTTCATCGGCTAGGCGTGGAATGCCGTGCGATACCGGTATCGAACAAGTTCCACAATAACGCCGATGAGATTATTTGGACCACCAGAGGCCGGTGTCTCGCGCCCGCTGGAATGCGTTATACTTCTCTTGTGGTCAGCCAGACCAGGTCGAGAAGTATGCCTTGCCAGCAAACGCGGGACACCGGTCAA
>QIIJ01000446.1 GCA_003232595.1 Aurantimonadaceae bacterium
CGAAGTGTCGCGTCGTCCAGTTCTGCGATTTTGCCCTGCCATGCGGCCCCGGCATTTGAAATTACAATATCAACCCCGCCAAATGTCGAGCATACCTTGTCAAAAGCTGCACGTATGGACGCAGGCCTGGTAACATCGCAGGCAATGCCGATTGCGTGGGGAGAAATACTGCGTGCAATCTTTTCAGCCGCATTGCCATCCAAATCCAGAATTGCGATTTCCGCGCCGTAGGTGGAAAACATTTTTGCGCAAGCCGCACCGATTGTGCCCGCTCCACCGGTGACCAGCATCACCTGCCTTGCAAGTGGCTTTTCCCTGCCTTTAGCCAGCTTGGCCTGTTCGAGCGACCAGTATTCCATATCGAACAGAAGATTATCATCAAGCGCCTCATAGGTTCCAATTGCCTCGGCATCTGTGATTATGCCAAGCGCCGTTTCACCAACATCGGCGGCAATGGCTGCATCTTTGGCGGACTTTCCAAGGCCGATCATGCCGATACCCGGTACAAGCACCAGCCGGGGCATCGGATCCAGCTCTGTTTTCGGCTCGGCCTGACGGGCGTTGTTGTCAGAAAAATATTTGTGATAGGCGGCAACAAACTTGTCGGTTTCTGTTCTGACAATCTGTGCAAAGCCCGCAAGATCGCCGATTTCAGGTGCCGGTAAAACGAGAGGCCGGTTTTTTATTCTGATGATATTGTCTGGTGTTACCACGCCGCGCTGGCTGTAATCTGCAAGTGCCTTGCCATTGACAAATTGCAATATTTGCCGGTTTTGGCGAAAGTCACAAATCAGACGGGCGTGATCGCCGTTTGCGCTGGTTTCAGCACATGCTCCCCGGATGATAGGCATAATATCTGCGGCGGATGCCAGTTGTACGGGAATTGCCGCCGGTTGGAAAACCGCCGCTCCCGAGCGGGATTTTTCTATCCAGTTTTCGGCCTTGCTGACCATTTCAATCATCAATTGATAGGCATCTTTGGCGGTCTCGGCGAATGTGAAAATTCCGTGTTTATGCAATATCAGCCCGTCAACTTCCGGGTTCAGGGCATAAATTTCAGCTGCCTTTTTTGCCAGCAAAAACCCAGGCATGATAAAGGGCACAATCGCCATCCGGGTGCCAAAAATCTGTTGGCAGATTTGCTCTCCGTCCGGCTGGTCAGAGACCGAAAGAATCGCGGATGAATGGGTATGGTCAATAAACTTGTGCGGCAAAAAAGCATGCAGCAGGGTTTCGACCGACGGGTTGGGGGAGGCGGGGTCAAGCAGTGAAACACGCTGGATAGCCACCATTTCCTCGTCACTCAACCGGTCTCGGGATTGTAAACTTAATAGTGGCTGCATACGCACGGCCGGCAGACCGGCCGGTTCAATCACCGCCATGTCCCATCCGCTACCCTTGACGCACAGCACCTGTTGTTTGTCGCCGAGCAAATCCACAATTGTGGATTTTACCGAGGTATTGCCGCCACCGTGCAAAACCAGCCGGGCATCGCCACCAAGAAGGCGGGTTGTATATACCCGCAGGGCCACATCTTCGTTCACACCCGCCTTCGTGTAATGTTTTACGGCTTTGGCGGCTTCACTGTTTGACCACAATGACTTCATCTTACACTTCCAGAATTTTGATATTTTGCATCGATAACATCATTGTTCCAAGTTCCACTATTCCTGCATCCGACACAAGCGATTTTGCCAAAATAAAGAGCGTTGAGCGCGGCGGCAAAACAGCAGGAATATTGTATATTCCGGCCATTGTTCAGGCCGCAGCCAAGGCCTGCACAGACAGGTCAATATCTGCAACCGCATCTTGCCCAGCGCAAGATGAGACGATTAGTGTAAAAATGAGAGTGTCGGTGAGTTTTGTTGCCATGGAGTGACTCTGTTTTGGTAGGCAGAATCGCCCACCAAACATGATTCTCCGGGCTCTCAGCAATTGAAACAGATTTATCGGGCTAAAATGGTTTTGCGTGTTGCCACATTTAATGTCGAGAACCTCATGGCGCGGTTTGACTTTTCCGGTTACCGCAACAAGCGCAATCGCGACAGGACCATTGCCATGCTCGATGTGCGCGATGAAAAACACTACCGGCAACTGGAGCAGGCGCGGGTTGTTGCCCATGCCGACGACACACGGCAGATGACCGCGCTGGCGATTGCTGACGCCAATGCAGATATCATTTGCCTGCAGGAGGTTGAAAATATCCAGGCACTTGAGGCGTTTGAATATGGTTATCTCCACAAGATGACCGTTTGAATATGGTTATCTCCACAAGATGACCAGTAACGGCTACAAACAGAAATTTCTGATTGAAGGCAATGATTCACGCGGCATTGATGTGGCGGTGATGGCACGCGAGAAAACCCGCGACGGGCAGGAAATCGAGTTTCAGCGCATCAAAAGCCATGCAGCACTCACCTATGATGACCTTGAACTGCACACACCACAACTGGAGGAGGTTGGTGCTGAAAAACACGAAAAGATATTCCGTCGCGATTGTCTTGAAATAGACTTCAAGATCGACGGGCGACCGGTGAATGTCTCTCACTTCAAGTCGATGGGAACCCATAAACGCAATGTGGTCGGGCGAGATTATACAATGCCGGTGCGCATGGCAGAAGCAGGCGCGGTTCGAAAGTTGATTGAACGGCGGTTTGGCAAAGAAAAAGCGGCCAAAAAACGCTGGTTTGTCTGTGGTGATTTCAATGATTATCAGTCGCGGCTGGTCATTTCCGGTACACGGCAATCTGGTTTTACTTTTGATCATGTCAAAGAAAAAACCAGCGGTGTCAATCCGCTTTTGACCGATGGATTCTGCATCAATCTGATGGAGCGTCGGCAGTTGCAGGACCAGTGGACCCTGTATTATTCACGCGGCCCCTTGATTATATTCTGGTGTCTCCCTTGCTGGCGCGAAACAATAATAAAGCTGTGCCGGAAATCGTTCGCAGTGGACAGCCATGGCGGACAGTATTTCCGCCCGGTCAGGAAGTGGAACGTTATCCACGCACCGGTTGGGACAGGCCCAAAGCCAGCGATCACTGCCCGGTGGTCGTGTCTTTTGACAAACTGTAACGGCTACATCGAATTTGGCAGCACCAGCGCAATCCACGGTATCAGCACAATCAGCGCCAGGCGAAAGATATCAACGATCCAGAACGGGGTAACTGAAGATGGTTGCGGTCGAAACATCGCCGACCACCCCCTTAATTATAAACACGTTTAACCCGACCGGTGGCGTTATCAGGCTGATCTCGGTAACCACCACAACCACAATGCCAAACCATACGGGATCAAATCCCAGACTTATGACCAGCGGAAAGAATATAGGCACGGTCAACAGAAGCATTGAAAGGCTCTCGAAAACGGTGCCCAGAATGATGTAAACCAGAATTATCAGCAACATCACAACCATTGGACCAAGGTCCATGGCAGTCACAAGCGCCAGCAATCCCTCAGGAAGGCCCGCCA
>QIIJ01000083.1 GCA_003232595.1 Aurantimonadaceae bacterium
AATGGCCGAATATTCCCTGTCGGCCCATGTCAGAGGGAAATTTCGAAGCAATCAAATCAGGGAGCTCATTGGTCATGTAGGAATACATCTGATAGTTTTGTGACCACGGTTGTGCAGTTGCATCAAGGTAAAATCCGGCACCTGATCCAAATTGCCAATTGTCTGCTTCATCCGGCACAGTATCGCCGCGCGGACTGGTATCCGGGCAAACAATGATCAATCCGTGTTTGGCAGCGGCGTTCCTGTATTCTCCCTTGTCCATTACATTGCTGTGATTGCAAGTCAGACCGGATAAATACCATAATACCGGGCAGGGGGCTTCGTCGGCTTGCGGCGGGACGAAAACCGCAAATGTCATCTCACAATTTGTAACAACTGACTGGTGGCTGTAGACACCCTGAACGCCGCCGTGACTTTTTGCTGTGGTAACTGTTTTCATGAAATATCCCGGAATTTTGCAGGCAGGTAATACCCGTTGATGCTTAGAGCATGTCTTGTTTACACGGAAGCATTTGACCGGCTTTCCGCGTTTGCTGGTGAGGCGTGTTTCCCGCCGTGGTCTGGCTGACCACAAGGGAAGCACAACGATGCCCAGAAAGCGCGGAAAAGCCGGTCAAATGCTTCCGTGTAAACAAGATATGCTCTAGCGCACACATTTCAGATAGAGTGCCTTGCCCTCAATCATAACCGCTACATAGTTGCCGCCCTGTTTCAGCCTAGCAAATGAAACAGGGATTTTCACCGTGTCATTGGCGATTTCAAAGTTTTTTCTGCTTGCTGTAATCGAGCCGGTTTTGACGCTGGGCAACAACAGGGATACGCGCGCACCGAAATCCACGCGCCGCAAGCCCTTGTCCAGCTTTTGATAAACAATCAACCGGCTTAATTTTTGCGACAGCGATCTGGAAATCGACGATATGCCAGCCGCTGTTTCCGCATTAAGTTCTCTGACCGAATAACACTGGATGGCCGCGATTTTGACCTGCTCTTCGGTGATGGCAATTCCGGCATTGTCAGAAATCCGGGTCCACTTGCCGGTGATCAGCTGATAGAATTCCGCAATCAGCGGGTCGGTTTTGGCAATTGTTTGTGCTGTTGCAGGAACAGCAAGCAACACACCGCCAATCGTGAGCATGGCGAGATAAACCAGTCTGGTGGCCCGAAGTTTGGTCATGGGTTCCCTAAAACTCCACAACACTTCGAATAGACTTTCCCTCATGCATCAGATCAAAGGCTTCGTTAATCCGTTCAAGCGGCAGCTTGTGGGTAATCATCGGGTCGATCTCGATCTTGCCCTCCATATACCAGTCGACAATTTTAGGCACATCGGTTCGCCCACGCGCACCACCAAAGGCCGTGCCGCGCCAGGATCGTCCGGTTACCAGCTGGAATGGCCGGGTTGAGATTTCCTGCCCGGCCCCGGCAACGCCAATAATTATTGATTCCCCCCAGCCCTTGTGAGCACATTCAAGTGCTGCACGCATGACCTTGACATTGCCGATACATTCGAAGGAATAGTCCGCGCCACCACCGGTAAGTTCTACAATATGGTCCACCAGATTTTCTTCGCCCACTTCTGCCGGATTGACAAAATGGGTCATGCCGAATTTTTCGCCCCATTCCTTTTTGTCCGGGTTCATGTCTACACCAACAATCATGTTGGCCCCGGCAAGCCGCAAGCCCTGAATGACATTAAGACCAATACCGCCAAGACCAAAGACGACACCGTTGCAACCAACTTCTGCCTTTGCCGTGTTGATGACGGCGCCAATGCCAGTGGTCACCCCGCAGCCGATATAACAAACCTTGTCAAAGGGGGCGTCACTGCGAATTTTTGCAAGAGCAATTTCAGGTAACACAGTAAAATTGGCAAATGTAGAACAGCCCATATAGTGAAATATCGGCTTGCCATCGATAGAAAACCGGCTCGAACCATCAGGCATCAGTCCCTGTCCCTGGGTTGAGCGGATGGCCTGGCACAGGTTGGTTTTTGGGTTGAGGCAATATTCGCATTCACGGCACTCTGGCGTATAAAGCGGAATAACATGATCGCCTTTTTTCAGGCTTTTAACGCCTGGCCCCACATCAACAACAATGCCGGCACCTTCGTGGCCCAGAATAGCCGGGAAAATGCCTTCCGGATCGGCACCGGACTTTGTAAACTCATCCGTATGACATATGCCGGTCGCCTTGATTTCGACCAGAACTTCACCCTCACGCGGCCCTTCAAGTTGAACTGTGGCAATTTCCAGCGGTTTGCCAGCTTCAAATGCAACTGCTGCTCTTACGTCCATTAGTTCCTCCCTGATCAAGTTGGCTGAAAGAAGCAGACAGAGCGTTTTTTGGCAAG
>QIIJ01000461.1 GCA_003232595.1 Aurantimonadaceae bacterium
CAATCAGACAGACAATCCGCGAAAGATGGCGGAACGCGCTGTCGCAATGGCAAAGGTTTCGCCTCAAAACACATTTGAAGGACTTGCAGAACTTGATCGGCTGGCGACCGATTTTCCGGATCTCGACCTTCTTGACAAGACAATACCCGGCGTTGATGATCTGGAAGAGACCGCTCTGGAATGCGAAAACGCAGCCTTGTCTGTTGAAGGTATCAGGAATTCCGGTGGTGCATCTGCCGGGTGGGGCATTGGCGGGATGGTGCTTGCCACCAGCCATGGTTTTCAGGGCAGTTATATGGTTTCAAGTTTCTCCTGCAGTGTAAGCGTCATAGCGGGTGAAGGTGCAGGCATGGAAAGAGACTACGACTATGACAGCAAGGTCTATCTGTCAGATTTGCGCGCGCCCGGCGAAATCGGAATATCTGCAGCGTACAATCAAACGGCTGAATCCAAAACAGGTGAAAACAACCACGGCAACCATTGTTCTTGATCCGCGTGTTTCCAATTCTCTTGCCGGTCATTTCGGTTCTGCAATCAATGGCGCTGCCATTGCCCGCAAGACCAGTTTCCTGGCAAAAAAGATGGGCAATCAAATATTCGCCCCAAATGTCGAAATTGTTGACGACCCGCATCTGGTGCGCGGGCTGGGTTCCAGACCGTTTGACGGGGAAGGCATTGCTGCACAGCCGATGAAACTTGTTGAAGATGGCCACTTGCAATGCTGGTTGTTAAATGGTGCCACCGCAGCCGAACTTGGCCTGTCAACCAATGGCCGGGCATCGCGAAGCGGTGGCACAACGTCTCCCGGATCAACCAATCTTGCAATATTGCCCGGTAATATTTCTCCAGCCGATATGATTGCCGGCATCGATCATGGATTTTATGTAACCGAGTTGATTGGCCAGGGTGTTAATATGGTTTCCGGCGATTATTCCCGAGGCGCTTCCGGCTTCTGGATTGAGAACGGTGAGCTGACCTATGCAGTCAGCGAGATTACAATTGCCGGAAACCTCAATGAAATGTTTGCAAGGCTTGTCCCTGCAAATGATCTTGCCTACCGGTACAGAACCAATGCCCCAACACTGATGATTGAGGATATGACCATTGCCGGGACATGATAAGGCTGTCCGGCAGACATCGCCGGATGTTGAGGCAGATTTGCAACTGATAACGGATGCAGCCCGTGAGGCCGGGCAAATTGCCATGCGATATTTTGGCAAAAACCCAAAAGTATGGATGAAGGAAGGCAACTCGCCGGTTAGCGAAGCTGATCATGCGGCCAATGCCTGTCTTGAAAAAACGCTAATGGCGGCGCGACCGGATTATGGTTGGTTGTCAGAGGAAACCACTGATAACAAGGAGCGATTGGGCCGGGAACGCGTATTCATTGTTGATCCGATTGACGGCACAAAGGGATTTATAAACGGCAGCAACCAATGGTGTGTCAGTGTTGCGGTTGTAGATGCCGGAAGGCCGTTATGCGGTGTTCTTGAATGTCCCGCACTTGGTGAAACCTATAAGGCCGCTGAAGGCGGTGGTGCCCTGCTGAACGGCTATCGGCTTTCAAAGAGTAATACAGCCCCCAACAGGCTGATGGCAGGTCCGCCAAAACTGCTCCAGACATTTAAGCAGGAAACCGGCGAGGAGATAAAGCCCGCACCGTTTATTCCATCCCTCGCCTATCGACTTGCCATGGTTGCAAGCGATGCGCTTGTGTCAGCTTTTGCAAGAGCAAACAGCCACGATTGGGATATTGCCGCTGCTGATCTTATTTTGCAGGAAGCCGGTGCCGCTCTTGTGGGGGCGGATGGAGAAAAAATCAAATACAATTGCACCACAATAACCCATGGCGTATTGATTGCGGCAGCAATTGATAATATTGAGCCGATGCTGCGCGCAGCCCGGCTCGAAGACATATCCTGAAACAGAGGCAGTCAGAAATTATGACGGAAAACAAGAAGCAACTTCTTCATCTGGTATTTGGCGGAGAGCTGGAGAGTCTGGAAGGGACAGATTTCCGCGATCTCGATGAAGTTGATCTGGTGGGTGTCTATCCGGATTACAAATCGGCACAGGTTGCCTGGCGTGCCAAGGCACAATCAACCGTCGACAATGCCCATATGCGGTATTTCATTGTTCATATGCATCGTTTGCTTGACCCCG
>QIIJ01000460.1 GCA_003232595.1 Aurantimonadaceae bacterium
GTACCGCCATGCACCATGCGGGTTTGCTCCCGCCATTTGGCTGATCTGCAATTATTGTCACCCATTTTTACTCTCCACTCATATGAAGCAAAAACCGGCACAAAAAAACCGGCCTGCGCATCGCAAAGCCGGTTTATCCACCTCGGCCCTTTAGCAACTTGTTTAACGTGGTTGCAAGCCGACCGGCCAAATCACCACGGGATAAAGCCTGTTTAGCGGTTCTGCGCCTTTGCGTCAATCAGCTGTTGCGATACAGTCAGTCGAGGCTAAATTTACGAGGCACAAGATGCAGGTTCGACGTCAAAGCGGCATTCTCCCGGACAGCGATATCCGCACACTTTTTGATGACAAAAAAATCCTGTCCGAAAAGCCCCTGGACGAAGATCAGGTCCAGCCCGCCAGTCTCGATCTCAGGCTGGGCAAGATAGCTTTTCGGGTGCGGGCAAGCTTTCTCCCGGGCAAGAACAATCTGGTTTCCGACAAACTCGACCGGTTGATGTTGCATGCAATTGACCTGAGTGATGGTGCGGTATTGGAAACCGGCTGCGTTTATGTAGTGCCATTGCTTGAATCGCTTGATCTGCCGGATAATGTTTCGGCCTCCGCCAATCCTAAAAGTTCGACCGGCAGACTGGACATATTTACCCGCGTGATAGCCAACAATACCCAGCAATTTGATATGGTGCCCAAAGGTTATAAGGGCCCGCTTTATCTGGAAGTCAGTCCGCGCACGTTCCCGATTGTTGCGCGCACCGGCTCACGCCTGTCGCAAATACGTTTTCGTACCGGTGATGCAACTTTGAGCGGTGATGAAATGCTGGCCCTGCAAGAGCAGGAATCCCTTGTGGCAGCAGAGGAGCCGTTGATCGACGGGCGTGGCGTGGCCATGTCCATCGACCTTACCGGTGATGAAAAAGGCCTGATCGGCTATCGCGGCAAACGTCATACGGGGGTGGTTGATGTCGACAAGCCCAATGCCCATGATGTGCACGAATTCTGGGAACCGATCTATAATCACGGCTCCATGGACCTGGTGCTTGATCCCGACCAGTTCTATATTCTTGTCTCGCGTGAGGCGATCCATGTGCCGCCGCATTATGCCGCCGAAATGGTACCGTTTGATCCGCTGGTGGGTGAATTCCGGGTGCATTATGCGGGATTTTTTGATCCCGGTTTTGGCCATGCCGGTGCTGGCGGTTCCGGCAGTCGGGCGGTGCTTGAGGTCCGCAGCCATGAAGTACCGTTTATCCTTGAGCACGGGCAGGTTATCGGGCGTCTGATCTATGAACACATGCTGGAAAAACCTGAAAGCCTCTATGGTGTTGATCTGCGGTCAAATTATCAGGCCCAGGGGTTGAAACTGTCCAAACATTTCAGAACTGCTAATTCCTGAGCATTTTTTTCAGCATGATCGATGCGCTGGCATATCCACCGGAAGCGCCATCGATAAAATGTACGTGATCATTGGTTTCAATCGACGGGACAATACAGGTCATCATCGCCTCCTTTTGGCGAAATGTGCCATATGACAAAACACCCTTAGCGGCCGCCCTGCCAAGCAATGTTTCAATTTCCCCGGCCGTCTCCGGATCGCAGTCGAGGGTCATTTTCAACCCGTCATCAAATTTGCGAAAATCTGAATTGCTGGAGGTTTCACGGCGATAACGGTTCGGGTTGAACGCGCCACTGTTGGTATTGGTGATGAAAAACAGCCAGGCAATGAATGTCCGGATACGCAACTCGATCAACCGTCGCAAATAACCCTGTTTGCCCCGGCTGGCATGGGCTTCAAGTTTAATCCCTTTAGGTTGCCAGGAGGTTGTCGGTCCGG
>QIIJ01000280.1 GCA_003232595.1 Aurantimonadaceae bacterium
ACCCCTTCCCAGCCAAAGAACATCTGCAGCAGGTTGTCTGCTGTTACCAGCATCAACATGGCGAAGGTAAAAAGCGACAGATAGGCAAAGAAACGCGGGCGGTGCGGATCGTTGTGCATGTAGCCGATGGAGTAAATATGCACGAGTGCTGAAACCGTATTGACCACAACCAGCATGACAACTGTCAAAGTGTCGACATAAAGCGCCCAGTCGACATTCAATCCGCCGGTGTTGATCCACTGCATAATCGAAACCGTGAATGGCTCCATATCGCCCAAGCCAAAAGTAATAAATGCAACCCACGAAAGCAGGGCTGAAATTACCAGCAGACCGGAAGTGATATATTCGCTCGCCGTGGCGCCGATAGAACGCCCGGCCAGACCGGCAATCAAAAAGCCGATAAGCGGCAGGAAGACGATGGCTTGGTACATATTGCTTCTCAGCCCTTAACCAGAAGTGCAGAAGTTTGCGGAATTAGTCCAGTTTTCATCAGGCAACCCATTTCCATACAAGACGACCAATCGAAAACAGCGCTGCAACAGGAAGCCCAAATAGCAGGAAATAGAGCACCATACCGCCAATTGTGGAATCCCAGTTTCCGCTAGTCACTCCAAAAAAAATGGTAATCATTCCAAAGAGCAAAGCCACACCAAGTATTCCGAAACCCAGGCCACGCATAAATTCTTTTGCTCCGCTTTCAATTTTTCCACCGGCAACAAATGCCAATGCAACAATTATGACAGCAAAGAAAATTACAAACACCATGCTTTTCTCAGCCCTTCATCACATTGACATCTTCAACCGCAATCGACCCACGGTTTCTGAAGAACACGACCAGTATTGCAAGCCCGATTGCTGCTTCTGCTGCCGCAACGGTCAGGATAAACAGGGCAAATACCTGGCCGGTCAGATCGCCCAGATGCTGCGAAAACCCCACCAGATTGAGATTTACCGATAACAGGATCAATTCGATCGACATCAGAATAACAATGACATTTTTGCGGTTGAGGAATATGCCAAAGATTCCAAGCGTAAACAGGATCGCCGCGACAGTGAGGAAATGGGCAAGACCGATTTCCATGATCAAATCCCCTTGCCTGATTCGACACTGACGACTTCAATTGCCGTTTCTTTGGTGCGTGCCACCTGGTCTGCGATGTTCTGCCGTCGCACTTTTGGTTTGTGGTGCAGTGTCAAAACAATGGCCCCGATCATGGCAACCAGAAGTATCATGCCGGCGAGCTGGAAAAAGAAAACATAGCGCGTATAGAGCAGGTCACCGAGGGCTGCGATGTTGGAGCGTTCGGCATATTCCGGAATGGGCTGCAGCGCCGGCCCTGTAATATCCGGTGCCAGTATGGATGCACCAAGAACAATCAACAATTCAGTCACAAGAACCAAGCCAACAATGGCACCTGTGGGCAAATATTGCAGAAAACCCTGACGCAATTCGACAAAATCCACATCCAGCATCATCACTACAAACAGGAACAATACGGCCACAGCACCGACATAGACCACGATCAGGATAAGCGCTAAAAATTCCGCCCCGGCAATCATGAACAGCCCGGCTGCATTAAAAAATGCCAAAATGAGGAACAGCACCGAATGGACCGGGTTCCGCGATGAGATTACCATCAGGGCAGCACCAATCATCACACCGGCAAACAGGTAGAAAAAGAGCGCTGTGAGTACCGCCATCAACTCTTCTCCGAATTGTTATTATGCAAATTGTTTCTCATCTCATTCAATCTGTGGCCTATCTGTAAGGCGCATCAAGCCTTTGATTTTGTGCCAGTTCCTGTTCCCATCGATCACCGTTGGCAAGCA
>QIIJ01000456.1 GCA_003232595.1 Aurantimonadaceae bacterium
ATGGTGCCGACCATCCTCGGCATTTTGCTGATCAGCTTTGCGGTGATCCAGTTCGCCCCTGGCGGACCGGTGGAGCAGATGATTGCCCAGATCACCGGCCAGGCCGGTTCTGCGACTGATCGAATTTCCGGTGGTGGCGGTGATTTCAACCAGCAAAACTCTGCGGGCGGTGGTGAAAACACGTCCAAATATCGCGGTGCCCAGGGGCTTGACCCGGAATTTATCAAGAAGCTCGAAAAACAGTTCGGCTTTGACAAACCGGCCTATGAACGATTTGGGCTGATGATCTGGAATTATGCCCGTTTTGAGTTCGGCGAAAGCTATTTCCGCGATATCTCCGTGCTTGAACTGATCAAGGAAAAATTGCCGGTCTCCATTTCACTTGGCATCTGGATCACGCTGATTTCTTACGGCATATCGATCCCGCTCGGCATCAAAAAGGCGGTCAATGACGGATCAACATTTGATATCTGGACTAGCGGTATTATCATTGTTGGTTATGCAGTGCCGGGTTTCCTGTTTGCAATCCTGCTGATTGTGCTGTTTGCAGGAGGGTCGTTCTGGGATTTGTTCCCCTTGCGCGGACTGACATCGGAAAATTTTGACGAATTGAACATTTTTCAAAAGGTGCTTGATTATTTCTGGCACATGACCCTGCCACTGATTTCCATGACGCTTGCGGCATTTGCCACCACCACACTTCTCACCAAAAACTCGTTCCTTGATGAGATTAAAAAACAATATGTGGTGACCGCACGCGCCAAGGGGCTGAACGAACGTCAGGTGCTTTATGGGCATGTATTTCGCAATGCGATGCTGATCATTATCGCCGGGTTTCCAGGCGCTTTCATTTCCGCATTTTTTACCGGTTCGCTGCTGATTGAAGCAATCTTTTCCCTCGATGGACTGGGACTGCTTGGTTACACATCGATTATCACCCGCGACTACCCGGTGGTTTTTGCCACGCTTTTCATCTTTTCGCTGCTTGGCCTGCTGGTCTCGCTGATTTCTGATCTCATGTATACCTGGATCGACCCGCGCATTGATTTCGACCGGCGGGACGTGTGACATGGACCAGACAGTTCAGACCGTCAAAAAAACTATTGGACCGGTCAGAAAAACCGGAAGGTTTGCGCTTTCACCCCTCAATCAGCGCCGATGGGCGGGGTTTAAGGCCAACCGTCGCGGTTACTGGTCGATGTGGATATTTCTGTTTTTATTCATCGCCGCCATGCTGGCTGAGTTCATCGCCAATGACCGGCCCATTCTTATCTCGTATAAAGGCGAAATTCTCGCCCCTGTATTCATCGACTATCCGGAAGAAATATTTGGTGGATTTTATGCGGTGACCGATTACCGCGACCCGGTAATTTCCGAGGAAATCGAGGCCAATGGCTGGATGTTGTGGCCACCGATCCGCTATTCCTATCGCACTGCCAATGTGGACATACCAACACCTGCACCTGCCAAACCTTCCTGGATGTACACCAAAGAAGAGCGTTGCAAAAAATACGACAAAGGCGCGGATGATGAACGATGTGTGCTTGGCAACTGGAACTGGGTTGGCACCGATGATCAGGCCCGCGATGTGGCAGCACGACTGATTTACGGCTTTCGGGTGTCAGTACTGTTTGGTCTTATCCTCACGGCTGCCTCTGCAGTCATCGGCGTTTCTGCCGGTGCTGTTCAGGGCTATTTCGGCGGATGGGTGGATCTGATTTTTCAGCGTTTAATCGAGATATGGTCCTCCATACCTGTGCTCTACCTCTTGATGATCATTGCCGCCGTATTGCCCCAGGGGTTCTGGATACTGCTTGGCATAATGCTGGCTGCTGTTCTCGTGGGTGAGTTTTGTCGGCATTGTACGGGCGGAATTTTTGCGTGCTCGTAATTTTGAATATGTCAATGCGGCCCGCGCGCTCGGCGTTTCCAACCAGGTCATCATGTTTCGCCATCTGTTGCCCAATGCCATGGTGGCGACGCTGACATTCCTGCCGTTTATTTTAAGCGGTTCGATCACAACGCTGACCTCGCTCGATTTCCTCGGATTTGGTCTGCCACCGGGTTCCGCCTCTCTTGGCGAATTGTTGCAACAGGGCAAAAACAACCTGCAGGCCCCCTGGCTCGGTATTATGGGCTTTCTGGTTATCTCGATCATGCTGTCGCTGTTGATATTCATCGGTGAAGCCA
>QIIJ01000048.1 GCA_003232595.1 Aurantimonadaceae bacterium
GTCAATGCGCCGGTCCCACTACGTGCATATTGAGACTCCAGACAGTCCAAATAGCCTGCATAAAACGTCACCAAAGACCTCGTGACCCGGTTTCTATCGCCAGATCAGTCTATGCAAAATGGAGAGCTCATGACCAGGATTTCGAGACAATATTCAGGCCGGAAAACAAGCCTGTTTCTGGCTTTTGCTGTTGCAATCTCAGGAATTATGACAGGCGCTGCCAATGCAGGCGGTGATGATTTTGGTCCGGTGAAACCTGTTAAAATCAAGAAAGACCTGGCCGACCTTGGAAAACGGAGACACAAATCTTTCCTGCGCCAGTTGCCACCAGCCCGACAAGGCATTCACTGACGGTCTTGCGCTTTCAACTGCCTATAGTGGCTCGGAACATTTTCGCAACACCCCGACCCTTGCCAATGTTGGACGCCGTGCCGCCTGGTTTCATGACGGACGTCTCGGCACCAACCTTAATGATGTGGTGCGCGAATCGCTTACCGAGACCTACTTCATGAACATGGATATGCGCATCATGCAGGAGCGACTGAAACAGGATCCTGTTTATGTTGATATGTTTCAAAAAGCCGGCAAAGGCGAGCCCTCCAATGGCGGCGCACGTTCGGCAATTCAGGAATTTGTCAAGTCGATCACTTCCAGCGGCGCACCGTTTGATACCGGGAATATGTCGGTATCCGCAAAGGCCGGGTTTGAGCTGTTCAAGGGCAAGGCCGGTTGCGCCGTTTGCCATGCTGGCCCGCGTTTTACCGATGACAACCCCTATAATATCGGTGTACCGGAAAATCCCAACCCTGATCGCCATGTCACTTTTATCACCTATGCAAAATTCATGGGCATTGAGAATTATATGAACCTCAGGCGTGACCTTGGCGCATTTGTGAGAGATCACAGGCAGGAAAGTGCCGGGAAGTTCATGACACCAACCCTGCGAGAACTCACCTACACCGCTCCCTATATGCACAACGGCATGCTGGCCTCACTGGAGGACGTGATCGACTTCTATGATCGCGGGACAAGAGATTACGTCCATTGGCTCTCAGTGAAGAGGAGAAAGGCAATCTGGCCGATTTTTTAAGGTCACTGTCCGGCAACAGTTTTGATGTTCCAAGTTACAATCCAGGAGAATTCGATACCGATTATCCCGCAATCGCCGACTGGCGCAACAAAAAGAATTGAGGAGGGTGATTCCAATGGACATGCAATTTATTAAAACTCTCGGCTCAGCCGCGATTGCCGCAGCAATCATGATTTTGCCGACCTCCTCGCTCGCTTCGGGCGACAGGCCGGCGATGCTTGCGCCGCTCGGACCGCCACCATCACCGGTGGATAATCCGACGACGCCGGAAAAGGTTGAGCTTGGCAAAATGCTGTTTTTTGACGGGCGATTATCGGGCAATGGCGCAATGTCGTGCGCGACCTGTCATCTGCCGGACGAAGGATGGGATTTTCCCGACAAGATTTCGCTTGGATATCCAGGCACCGTACACTGGCGAAACAGCCAGACCATCATCAACTCGGCCTACTACAAAAAACTGTTCTGGGCCGGTTCTTCCAAGTCACTTGAAGGCCAGGCCCGCTCGGCGGCGCGTGGTGGTGTCGCCGGCAATGGCGAAGACGATATGATGGAGGCAAAACTTGCCTTTGTTCCCGAATATCGAAAACGCTTCAGGGATGTGTTTGGCGATATCTGGCCAAATGTCAGGAACGCATACCGTGCAATTGCCGCATTTGAACGCACGCTGGTTCAAACCGATACGCCGTTCGACAATTATATGCGTGGCGATGACAGTGCTTTGACCAACGCCCAGAAGAGCGGCCTGCAACTGTTTACCGGCAAGGCCGGGTGTGCCGTGTGCCACAATGGTGCCCTGCTGAGCAACGAGAAATACTACAATCTTGGCGTACCGGCCTATGATGGCTGGAACGATGATGCACTGGCACAGATTACCTTCCGGTTCGAACTTTATGCCAAGGGTGTAACGGAAGACAAATACCGCAAACTCAAAGATGATCCCGGCCTGTATTTCCGCACCAAGCAGGTTGCCGACTATGGCAAGTTCCGGGTTCCTTCCCTGCGCTACACCAAATATACAGCACCTTTTATGCACAACGGCATGCTGGCCAGCCTGAGTGATGTGGTTGATTTTTATGATCGCGGTGGCGGTGAAAATGACTTTGCCGAAACAAAAACCAATCTGCTCAAACCACTGGGCCTGAATGAAGCGGAAAAAGCCGATCTGATCGCCTTTCTCGAGAGCCTTTCGGGGGAACGAATTGTCATGGACCAGCCTGATCTTCCGTCCTCGGAGCCCCTGCCCGCCCCCAACAACTGACTGCTTGCCGGAGAAAATAAATGTCCAATGAAACTGAACTACTGGAAGCAATAAACGGACCCGCCGAGTTGCGCGGGTCAGGCAAACCCTGCGTCATGAACAGGCGCAGTTTTCTGCTTACTTCCGGCATTACAACGGCAACTGTCATGGTTGTCCTCAATACCGGAGACAGCCTGGCAAATGTGCCGGCGCTGGTGGCTACCTACCCTAAAAAACTGGTGGCAAAACTGTCTGAGCTTGAAACCGATGAACCGATAGATTTTGAATATCCTGACGAAGGGGCCTATTCGGAATCGATGATCGTAAAACTTGGCCGCGAGGCCGGAGGCGGGATTGGCCCGGACAAGGATGTTGTCGCATTCAACTATACCTGCACCCACCAGGGCGG
>QIIJ01000466.1 GCA_003232595.1 Aurantimonadaceae bacterium
TTGTAGCCGGAAGTGCTCTAAAAGTTTCAATTCTTCAAATGATAAGTCAAAGCCATGGAAATGCAGTGGCGCAGTTCTTCTTCTGCAATTTTGTCATTCATACCAAACAATATCGCGCGGTTTTTCTCATAGGAAAATTCGCGTGGATACATCTCGCGAAATGTTGAAATCAGTGTGGTCTGGCAATGGACAAAAAGCCCATACTGATCTTCGCTGCGCCCGGGCCCAAGACGGATCGTTGTTCCGCTTTTTGGATTATGCGTCAGGTAGGAAGGCACATTCCATTTAAGCGTTTCTTCAATCTCGCCGACCCCTTTGGTTGCATCGGCAACATTAAAGACAAGATCCCGAAGATGTAGCAGTGGGTCGCGAAGCATTGTAACGAGCTTTCACGTCTGTGAGGGAGAAGGGATATTTCATGCCGACAATTTCTGAAATTCAGCCAGCACCGCATCACCCATCTCTGTTGTGCCAACCTGGGTCATGCCCTCAGACATGATATCGCCGGTGCGAAGACCCTGCTCAAGCACCGTGGCAATGGCCTTTTCCAGCCGGTCAGCATGATCAATCATATCGAATGAATAACGCATACACATGGCAACAATCGGATTGGCGGCACCGGTTCCTGCAATATCGGGCGCGGAACCGTGCACCGGTTCATAAAGTGCCTTGCGTGCGCCGGTAACCGGATCCGGTGCACCAAGTGAGGCCGAAGGCAGCATGCCAAGCGATCCGGTCAGCATTGCCGCCACATCGGAAAGCATGTCTCCAAAAAGGTTATCGGTGACAATCACGTCGAACTGCTTGGGCCAGCGCACCAGTTGCATGCCGCCTGCATCGGCCAGCATGTGTTCAAGCTCCACATCGGCATATTCATTGGCATGGACATTGGTGACAACTTCATTCCACAACACACCGGAAACCATCACATTGCGCTTTTCCATCGATGTGACCTTGTTGCGGCGGGTTTTGGCCAGATCAAATGCCATCCGCGAAATCCGCTCGATTTCGAATGTGTCATAAACCTGGGTATCAACCGCACGCTTCTGGCCATTGCCAAGATCGGTGATTTCCTTCGGTTCGCCAAAATATACGCCGCCAGTCAACTCCCGTACAATCAGAATATCCAGCCCTTCGACCACATCGTGGCGCAGCGAAGATGAATCGGCCAGCGCCGGATAACAGATCGCCGGACGCAGATTGGCAAACAGCTCCATATCCTTGCGCAGGCGCAGCAAGCCAGCCTCAGGGCGCGCATCGTATGGCACATCATCCCATTTCGGCCCGCCAACAGCCCCAAAAAGCACCGCATCAGCAGCCATTGCCCGGACCATGTCCTCATCGGAAATTGCAACCCCATGGGCGTCATATGCCGCGCCACCCACGAGACCTTCGGACGTTTCAAATCCGGAACCCAGATGACCGTTCATCCAGTCGATGATTTTGACAACTTCAACCATGGCCTCAGGACCAATGCCATCACCGGGCAGGAGAAGGAGCTTGCGACTTGCCATGGGTTTTTCCTTGTGGAGAGTTGTCCTGGAGGTTTGCTATGGCATTTCATAACGGCCAATCGGCTGAAATTCAACAGCCTCACGCCCGGTAGGCTGTTACTTCAATTTCGATTTTCATTTCGGGCCGGATCAGCCCGGCCAGTATCATTGTGGCGGCCGGACGAATGTCGCCAAAATATTCGCCGGTAACAACAAACACATCTTCCACATGTTCGGGTGCCGTAACAATATAGTTGGCGCGCACAACGTCGCGAAGCGAAAATCCGGCTTCCGCCAGCGCCGATTTTATGGTCTCAAAACAGTTGCGGGTTTGATCAGAGACACTTTCCGGCATAACAAGTGTTGAATAATCGTATCCCGTTGTACCGGATACAAAACACCAGTGATCATCCGGGCCCTCAATGGCGACAGCACGGGAATAGCCCGCCTGTTTTTCGAGAGGATATCCGGTTGAAATCAGCCGCCGGGAGCCGGGTTTTACACCCATGGCCGCCGGTCACCCAGATTGGCCTCATAGGCATCAATACTGTCGACTTTTTTCATGGTCAGCCCGATATCATCCAGCCCGTTCAGCAGGCAGTGTTTCTTGAACTGATCAATCTGGAACGAAATTGTACCACCATCGGGGCCCTTGATTTCCTGTGTTTCCAGATCGACAGAAATTGTGGCGTTGGAACCGCGCGAGGCATCATCCATCAGTTTTTCCAGCTCATCTTCGGAAACCTGAATTGGCAGGATCCCGTTTTTGAAACAGTTGTTATAGAAAATATCGGCAAAACTTGTGGAAATCACACATTT
>QIIJ01000398.1 GCA_003232595.1 Aurantimonadaceae bacterium
TTGTTGCCCACATGAACCCGCTCAACGTGCTGCGCGCCGCCTCTCTTATGACGCCGATTAAAGAGGCAATGGCTGCCCAAACCACATTGAAACTTGATATTGACCCGCAATCCCGCCTGACCGGAGTAAAAGCGGGTCATAAGACGCTGGAGGTGGTTAAAGCCGATGCCCTCAACGGTACGGTCAGCAAGGGCCAGATTATCGTCGCCCCGTTGTCAACCAGCATGCGCGAAATCATAGAATTCCGCCACAAGTCGGGCAATCCGGTGGTGCTCGTCGATGATGCAAAAGTCGTCGGCCTGATTGGAGACGACGAGATTTATAGCGGGATATTGAGAAATAACACTGAATAGCCACTCAACAATCTACCAACTCCCCAAAAACCGATAGAAACGCAACAGATATCCATCGGGATCCTGTACCAAAAACTGTGAATGAAAATTAGGGCCAGTATATAATTTTCTCATCTCGAATTCGGCAGTTAATTATATACTGTCCCCAATTAACTCTTGCAGTCAGCAATCAAAGTCAGCATCTGGTTTGCAACCACATTAAAATCAGCTGTTTTATTGGTACTGCGGGCAATGATCATCGCCCCCTCAAGTGTTTTTGGCACCTGCTCTGGCGTCAAGGGATGGCAGTAACTTACCATCGGCAATGCCCTCATTCAGGATGCCGGCCAGCCAGTCCTCCTGGTCCTGAAAGAATTGCGTTGTCTCCTGTCTGACCGTATCGGGCAGGCTTTCCGCTTCACTGGCCAGCATCCCGCACAGGCAAACGCGCTTTTCCGTTGTTAGCGTTGAATGGAACAGCTCCACATAACCTGCAAGAATTTGCATGGACGATTTTGACTGCGCCTGCATTTCAGCAACAGCCTCGGCAAACTCTTCCCTGTATCTGGACGCAACCTCCCTGACAAGGTCTGCTTTGGTGGGAAAGTGGTAGTGAATGCTTGCGCTTTTTATACCGATCTCATCGGCCAGATCCCTGAAGCTGAATCCGTTATACCCGCGGGTCTGAATCAACCTTTGTGCAAGTCCAAGAATTTCTTCGGCTTTTGAAACCGTTTTCATCTTCCCCACGCTCCAGTCCACATTACCTACCTAATGATAGATAGTTCATTGACAGCCGCGTGGCAATATGTTTATGATCATATATCTACTACTAGGTAGGTTTGTGATATGGAGATAAAATATGTGTTTTGAAAACAAGGTAGCGGTAGTCACCGGAGGAAGTTCGGGAATTGGAAAAGAGGCAGCCATTCAATTGGTGAGAGAAGGTGCAAGGGTGGTAATCAATGGCCGCGACGCAGAAAAACTAACCAGTGCTGCCAGTGAAATTGATCCCACAGGAGGTGCAGTTTCCATATATTCAGGTGACATCGGGTCACCGGATATAGCTGCAGGACTTGTCAAACATGCTGAGGAAACATTTGGCGGGGTTGATATCCTGATAAGCAATGCAGGCATATTTGCGCCCAAGCCTTTTTTGGATGTGAGTGAAGCTGAATATGATGATTTCCTCAACATCATTTTGAAGGGTGCGTTTTTCACGGCGCAGGCGGCAACAAAAGCCATGATAAAAAGAGGTGGTGGTTCGATTGTGCAAACCGGCTCGATGTGGGCGCTTCAGGCCATTGGCGCAACGCCATCCAGCGCCTATTCGGCTGCTAAATCGGGAGTTCACCAACTGTCAAAGAATCTTGCGCTTGAGCTTGCAGAGCATAATATCCGCATCAACACGGTCGCACCGGCTGTGGTCGAGACACCGGTTTACAGCACCTTCATGAGTGATGACGAGATTGAGGCGGCGCTGCCGCAATTTGCAGCCATTCATCCCCTGGGTAGAAATGGCAAACCGGTGGATATTGTCAACGCGCTGTTATTTCTGGCATCCGACAAGGCTTCCTGGATTACCGGTACAATTCTGCCAGTCGATGGTGGCGTTATGGCTGGCAGAAACTAGACTGGATTAGGGATTTCACCGCACGCCCAAAAAAACGCGCTCATCGCACGCCACGACGCAGGCGTGCAAAACCGGGTAATCCTTGCATCCATTATTGAGACCTGTAAGCTCAATAAAGTCGAACCAGATGCCTGCCTGACGTGTGTGCTTGCGGCCATTGACAGGATCACAAGCAAAAGGACATTGAAAAGCGATTGCCTTGGATTGCCTTGGAATTTGGGGAAATGAACCATCGGTCACGATTTAGACTGTTTCATGTTTACATGGAAACAGTCTGGTCGCGAAGAGCGACCCGGTGCTGTGCACCGCGCCAATTGATACTTGCATGGGCAGGCTGGGGCGTAGCCCCAAATGGATCAGGAGCGATTCCATCAAATGATGAAACGCTATAGAGGAGATCAGCATTTCACGAGCCGAACGACTTTTGAGCCTGATAGAAGAATTTAGACGCCATCGTCACCCCGTTTCCGGGAACGATCTTGCGCAAACATTGGGCGTTTCAATTCGTACACTCTATCGCGACATTGCTTCATTGAGGGCGCTTGGGGCCGGTATCGAGGGAGAACCGGGTGTTGGATATGTTCTGCGCTCAGGATTTCTTTTGCCCCCGATCATGTTTACGGCGGAGGAAGTGGACGCACTCGTTCTTGGGTCGCTCTGGGTGGCAGACAAGGCTGACATACCACTGGCGAAAGCCGCACGTAAAGCGATGGCAAGATTAACCGCAGTCATGCCGATTGAACTTGTTGATCGCGTTGAAGCACAATATGTCATCGTTGGTGAGAACGAACATTCGCACCAGGAGGAGATTGATATGGCAACCGTAAGGCAGGCCATTCACCTCGAACACAAGTTGCTTATTCGCTATTGCGATGCAACAGGCAAAAGTTCCGAGCGCGTGATATGGCCATTTTTGCTTATCTATTTTAACGGCGGACGACTTATTTCGGCATGGTGTGAATTGAGAGATAGTATACGGCACTTTCGTACTGATCGTATTGGATCACTTTCGCAAATATCATCGCGATACCCACGTCGTCGCCATGACCTTATAAAACTTTGGCGAGAAGCTGAATCTTGTGACAGCGCACACAAATGACTACTGCCACTTTCTGACATGCGAGCGTGCTAGTTTTCTTCTGTAACCAGAGGAACTCACCAGAGAAATTGAAATGACATCAAAAACTTTTCAAAGGCTGATTTGCTTTGCTGTTTTTCTGCTTGCCACTCAGCCAATTTACGCTCAATCACAAAATAATCAGGCACAAAATAATCAGGCACAAAATAATCAGGCACAAAATAATCAGGCACAAAATAATCAGGGAATCCAGACAATGGAACAAGACAAAATTCAATCAACAATCGATACGAATAATTCAGCAGTTTCCACTGGTGATATTGAGGGTGTTCTCGCCACTTTTGAGCCAAACG
>QIIJ01000229.1 GCA_003232595.1 Aurantimonadaceae bacterium
GGGATTTCGATGGCAAGAATTGAGAATGTGAAGGCAAGCTGTCGACCGAGCGACGCCTGAAAGCGTTCCGAGCGCAGGATTTCTTCAAACCACATGACACCTGACCAGAAAAACTCGTTGTTGCCGAAGGTTTCCTGAACCGAATAATTGACCACCGTCATCAGCGGGATTATCGCATTGAACGCCACCAAAATGAGCACGGGCAAGACAAAGAACCAGGCTTTTTGATTGACAGGCTTGTTCATGAAGACTGCTCCATACCTGCAAGCCAGCCGTCCTGATAGATGCGGGTCTGGTCCGGGTTGAAGCTCAGCCTGGCATCTTCTGAAGGAATATCACCACCCTCGTCAACGAGCAGTTTCACCTTGCCGCCCGCACATTCGGTTTCAACAATGTTGAACCGGCCGGCGTCGTTTACCTTGATTACCCGCGCCTCAAGCCCGTCCTTGCTGAACTCGACAAATTCCGGGCGAATACCAACTTCCGGTGTGCCTTTTCCCGATTGCGCCTGATTGGCCGTAGTTATTTCACTGCCATCAAGCCAGGCCTTGCCGTTGTCGATTGAGCAGGGCAGGACATTCATGCCGGGTGAGCCGATAAAATGGCCGACAAATGTGTGCCGGGGTTCTTCGAATAACTCAATCGGCGTTCCGATTTGCAGCACTTCACCGGTGTTCATCACCATTACCTTGTCGGCAAATGTGAGTGCCTCGGTCTGGTCGTGGGTAACGTAGATCATCGTCACGTTGACCCTCTGGTGCAGTTCCTTGAGCTTGGAGCGGAGCTGGAATTTCAGGTGGGGATCAATCACCGTCAACGGTTCATCAAACAGGACGGCGTTGACATCGGTACGCACGAGGCCACGCCCGAGTGAAATTTTCTGCTTGCCATCAGCGGTCAGCCGCGAGGCGCGCTGATGCAGGGTTTCGGTAAGATCATTCATTGCGGCAATTTCAGCCACGCGTTTTTGAACGGTTTCTTCGTCCACTCCGCGATTGCGCAAGGGAAAGGCCAGATTGTCGAAGACGGTCATGGTGTCGTAGACCACCGGAAACTGGAAAACCTGGGCGATGTGCCGATCTTCCGTCGACAACTGACTGACATCTTCACCATCAAACAAAACCCTGCCCTCGCTTGGGATCAGCAGGCCGGAAATAATATTTAAAAGCGTGGTCTTGCCGCAGCCGGAAGGGCCAAGAAGTGCATAGGCACCGCCGTCGTCCCATTCAAGATCAAGTTTTTTGAGCGCCCAGTCTTCGTCTTTCGACGGGTTTTCCAGATAGGAGTGACGCAAGCTGGAAAGGGTGATTTTTGCGATGTCAACCTCCCCTCATGCCGTTATCAACCGGTCGGTGGAGTCGAAATAGAGGCAGTTTGAAACATCGGCATAAAGTGTGGTTTTCTCACCTACATCAAACGGATACACCCCGCGGGAAAGCGATATCCAGGAATTGCCATAGGCATCAAAATGGATGATGCTTTCGGAACCACTCAATTCTGAAATCTTGACTGTGCCGGCAATTTCAACCGCGTCACGGCTCTGTTTTTCCGGTGTGATGTGGTGGGGCCTTATTCCAACCGAATAGGTGCCGTCTTCAAGCTTGCTGTATCGTTCATCAGCTTTCCAGCGGACATTGTCGGTCAGCTGGAACAGGTTGCCGGATTTTTCCACCTGGGCAATATTGATTGGCGGCTCAGAAAATACCCTGGCGCAGATGAGGTCTTGGGGTTTGCGGTAAATTTCGCCAGTGGTACCAAAGTCGACGACCCTTCCTTCATGCAGGGCTGCTGTCTTGCCGCCAAACTGAAGTGCTT
>QIIJ01000387.1 GCA_003232595.1 Aurantimonadaceae bacterium
TGATATGGGCGAAAGCGGGGAAAACAGCCCGGTTTACCAGTCAAAAGTCAATTTTGGTGGCCGGCCAACGGACCTGCATTATTACCGGTTGCCAGTTAACGCCCCAAAAGACCGCCCCATCAGATTGGTGCCCAACACACTTGGCCGGGTCGTTCAGGCAGGGTGCAACATTGCGCTTCGTGCGGCCCCGGTTCGTTTCAGGCCATTAGTTCTTGAAAGCCTTCATCGCCGCGGACGGTTGTTGTGATCGGCGGGGCATCCGAGCCCGAACGGTTCCGAATTGCGGTTTTCGGAAATCGTGGGTACATGTCCATAATATTAAACGGGTTACTGGAGACAAATCACCGCGTTGTGGCAGTTTGCGCCAATGAGCCCCTTGGGCCAAAACGATTATTGCGGGAAAAGGTCGGAAAATTTCTTCGTCTCACCGGAATTCGCGCGGACCGCGATTTTTTTTTCGAAGATCCGTTTAACGCCCTCGACGAGCCAGTCAGAATTGCCAGAACCAATGGGATCGTGACATTACCGCCGGCCAAAATCCGGTCGCACGTTTTTGCCGAAACCCTTGCGAGGGCAAAACCGGATATTGTTATCGTTGCGGGGTTTCATCGAAAAATACCAAAATCGGTATTTGGACTCGCCACAAAAGCGGCGGTCAATTTTCATCCCTCTCTGCTTCCTCGTCACCGGGGCGGTACGCCAAATCGCTGGATCGTTTTTGCCGGGGAAAATCGAACCGGAGTGACTGTCCATCATCTGAGCGCGGAATTTGATACCGGCTCGATTATATTTTCCCGTGAAGTGCCGGTAGCCGCAGAGGACAGCTGGGGAGATGTTGAAAAGCGAATTTTAGCCACTCTTCCCAGTGTCCTGGATCGCCTGATGGAACTTTGTGCCACGAATTCGCTTGACGGGCTGCCTCAAGAGGAGGGCAACGCCAGTTATGAACCTTCATTCCGCGGCAAACATGCTCAAGCTGACTGGAATGATGGGCCGGAGACCTTCCACCGCAGATGTTTGGCATTGCGCCCCAAGACCGGCGTCAAAACCTCCTATGGCGGTGAACCGCTTTGCCTTTGGGACACAGGTATAGGGCCAGATGCTTTAGGTGGGGTCCCTGGTGAAATTGTAAGTTTCGACAAGGATCGCAAACCCGTTGTTCGCTGCGGGACGGATAAAACGCTGACGATCCAACGCGTGTTATGCAGCGGTAAACTGGTTTCCGGCGAACAAATGGCACATCGCATGAAATGGCGAGTTGGCAGATGTTTTATCTGACATGAATTTATGTTCGAGTTTGATTTTGAGGCGGCGGTTGCTCACCCGTCGGGTCGGCAATTTGGTGTTCATTTGACCTTCTTATGGGGTAACAGAAGCCTTGCTGACGCAACGGCAACCATTGAGAAATATCAGGGTCTGGTGCGCCGGCGCCGGCAGGATGGCGATACCGATTATCTCCGCCTGGACCCCGATCTGGGGTGGCGGAATGTGTCTTCGGCGACCCATGCGCGCTGGCCTTACTCAACCAACGATTTGGGCAATCGCCGTTCCGGGCCCGATGTTTCGACGCCCGTCGAGCCAAATTGCACCATAGCCATTTCCGGCAACAGCTATGTTCATGGTGATGAATCCTGCGATGAAGACACCTGGGTCTGGCAGCTTCAGGACCGGTTTGCCTCCGACACTCTTATCCACAATCTGGGCACAACCGCGTATTCAACTGACCAGTCCTACCTGCGCCTGCGCGAGTTCGTTGCGGAAAATCATGTAGATATTGCCGTGCTGGCGATTACCAGCACCGACATATTTCGCA
>QIIJ01000056.1 GCA_003232595.1 Aurantimonadaceae bacterium
TTGTGCTGTTTTTTGACTTTTTTGGCGCATCAGAATATGAAGCGTGTGTATCATATTATGAAAAGCCTGTTTGTAAAGTGAGAATGTCTCATTTTATGAACAAGTCGTTCAACAAACGAGAGAGTACTGCCGTGCACCTGGATCGCCTGGTCTCCATTCTTGAAACTGTAGCTGTCGCGGGACGCCCGATTTCCGCGTCCGAATTGCAGAAAATGACCAGCCTTCCCCGTCCGACCTGTTACCGGTTGTTGCGAATGCTCACGGAACAGCGGTTGCTCGACGACAAGGGTTCTGCGTCAAGATATGTAATTGGTGAAAGGCTGATACGTATTGCACTGCTGGCCAAGACAGATTTGGGTGTATGCAGCGCCACATCGCCAACCCTGAAGGACGCGGCAATTGAATTTGGCGAGGCGGTTTTTATTTCCCGGCTGCGCAACAATGGCGTTGCCATTATCCATGTGGAAACACCTGCAGACCCTGCAGCTTCCTACGTTCACCCCGGTCTGGGCTACCGACCCATGCACGCGTGTTCGTGCTCCAAGGCTATTGCTGCGTTTGCCGATGAACCGTTTCGGGAAATGATCCTGAAGAGCCCGATGAAAAGCTATACCGAGCACACCCGCTCGGACGAGGAAGAATTGCGGAAGGAGTTTCTGGGCATACAAAAACGCGGATATGCTGAATGTGTCGAGGAAATCGAAATGGGCGTATCCAGTGTTGCGGCACCGGTACAAATTGACAAAGTCGGTGCCGTATTCAGTGTAGGCGCTATCGGGCCAATCAGGCGCTTTCACGCCGAACACCGCCAATCCCTCGGCAAAAAACTCATCGGCCTGGCCAGGGATGTGGCTTCAACTATACAGCTGACCAATATATTACCATCTGAAGGCTGATTGGTGGTGTTATTGGACTTTGACTACCATGCCACCGGCAATTACCCGTGGCATGCGCGTATTTAGGCAAGATCGATCGCAACCGGCACAGCGCGGTTAAGCGTGTGTCCAACCGGCGATGTGTTCTGAACTTTTTCATGCAGTGACTGCAAGTCCTGAGCCGACGCATCGCTGTCGATATCGACTTTTACCGAAATGTTGCTAAACCCGGCATTGCCGTTTTTCAGGCCAAGAAAAGTGTGCAGGTCGAGATCACCTTCAACCTTGATCGACATATCTTTTATTGTAATACCGGCAGCTGTTGCATTGGCGGCATAACCAACGGCCAGACAATTGCCAAGCGCACCCAGTATCTGCTCAACGGGATTAGGGCCGGTATCTGTTCCGCCAAGAGCTGCAGGCTCGTCCGATCCTATCGGGTCGAATTCGCGAATTTTTGCCTCGGAACGAAAGCCCCCATTCCATTTGACTTCGGCACTCCATTTGGTGTCGGCAACATCTGGCTCCTGCTGAATTTTTTCAGCAAGGCTTGCCACCATTCCGATGTTGACGCTGTTTAGTTGTGTGCTTGATTCAGTCATTGATTGTTCCTCCCGGAAATTTCACCTTTGCAGGCATTCTGCATCATGTTTGATGCGTGATTTGGTGTCGATCCAGCCCCGAACAGAATTTGTGCAGAATCACTTATCCCTACCGAAATTTCAGGCTTGCCGACCATTGATCGTTTGTCAGGTATATTTTCTAGTACCAGTGAAAAACGACAGCAGATAACAGATCATGATTTGAGACGAATGTCCATGTTGTAATACGAACATGCCAACGTCGTTTGGCAGGTTTTTGCATCATATAGCCTAACGACTCAAATATGGTTCCATTTATTGTTTTGATTGAATAGTTCGTCAATTGAACA
>QIIJ01000517.1 GCA_003232595.1 Aurantimonadaceae bacterium
GAAAGGGAAGCGATATCCTCCCACGTCAGCCTGATACCGGCTGCACGCGCAATTGCCGGCAGGTGAAGAATGTGGTTGGTCGATCCACCGGTCGCATGCAGGCCGACCACCGCATTGACAATGGATCGCTCGTCGATCATTTCGCCGACAGGTTTGAATTCGTTGCCAAGGGCAGTGATTGCCAGCGCTCGCCTGGTCGCCTCGCGGGTCAGCGCCTCACGTAATTCAGTACCCGGATTGATGAAACTTGCACCCGGCAGGTGAAGCCCCATGATTTCCATCAGCATCTGGTTGGAATTGGCCGTGCCGTAAAATGTGCATGTTCCCGGTGCATGGTAACTTGCCAGTTCCGAGGCCAGCAATTCATCGCGCCCGATCTTCCCTTCTGCATAAAGCTGTCTAATCTTTGCCTTTTTGTCGTTCGATTGCCCGGTAGGCATGGGACCGGCAGGAACAAACACCGCCGGAAGATGACCAAATGTTAAAGCTCCGATCAAAAGCCCCGGCACAATCTTGTCGCAGACACCCAGATAGAGGGCTGCATCAAACATATTATGGGAAAGGCCGATGGCTGTCGCCATGGCGATAACGTCGCGCGAAAACAGCGACAATTCCATGCCCGGCTGGCCCTGGGTCACCCCGTCGCACATGGCAGGCACTCCGGCAGCGACCTGCGCCACCCCGCCTGCCTCATGGGCTGCCTGCTTGATGATGTCGGGATAATGCTCAAAAGGCTGATGGGCGGAAAGCATATCGTTAAATGATGTAATGATCGCCAGATTTCCAGCCTTATTGGCCGATAGTGCCTGTTTGTCACTGGCCTTGCATGCTGCAATCCCGTGGGCAATATTGCCACAGGAAAGCGATGCGCGATGTGGGCCTTTTTCAACAGCATCACTTACGCCTTCAAGATAGGTTTTGCGTGTTTTTTTACTGCGTTCAACAATGCGTGCGGTTATGGCCGCAATGGGGCTGCTTACATCCATGTTTAATCCTGCTGGAGCGGCCACACCTTTGCAGATTGACCTTGAAATCTTGAAACAGGCGCATCTGTCCTGCAATGACCCGTTTGATGACGTTAATTCAGTTCGCCCGGCCTGGTGAGGAACGCGGTTTGAACCAATACCAATATCACACAGGTTCTACAATCCCGGGACACAGATCAAACGAGCCGTGCGGCATCACTGTTTTACCGCCATTTCGATCCTGTTCGTGAGTTTGTGACCTAAGAGCCTGCTTCGAAAGTCCCAAGCCAGCCCGCTCCCCCGGCCCAACCACCCGATAACGGTACCCTGTGGGGTGGTTGGGCCGGGGGAGAGGGCTGGCTTGGCGTCAGAAAGGCGCCAGTAGGCGACTTTCGAGCCAGACATTAAAGCGGCTGTATTTTGTTCGACGTTGCCCTCGAAGGGTGTAAATGTTCGCTGTCAAACCGTTTGCAGGAAACTTCGACGTCATGCTGGTGAGTGACTGCCCAGGAAGAAAGGTGGCTCAGCTGGATTTGCAAAGATGCGCCCAATTTGGTCAGGTCATAATCCACTCTTGGTGGAACCGTCGGTGTAATCGTGCGGTTCACCAAACCCTCGCGTTCAAGATTGCGCAATGCTTTGGTTAACATACGCTGCGAAATGTCAGGCATCGCTGACTGAAGCTCGGAAAAGCGGTATTGATTGAATCTCAGGTGGGTAAGAATGACCAGACTCCACTTGTCGCCAATCAACTTTAGCAGGCTTTTCACCGGGCAAATCGCAGGGTCAAAAATTTTGGTCGACAATTCCACAGAGGGGATTTTCTGGCACATT
>QIIJ01000004.1 GCA_003232595.1 Aurantimonadaceae bacterium
TCAATGTCGATGAAAATTTGAACAGGCAACCACGTTTGTTGTTCGGGAAGACAGGTGATAAAATTTTGAAAATCTTTTCCAGAAATTCAGGCCGGTTTCTGTTGTTGGGAATTGTTGCAACCATAGCCGGTTGTCAATCTAGCAGCTCGACCAGTAACTTTGGCACGGTTGACGGTGAAAAACAGGTGAAAATCTGTTCGGGGTTTGGCTGTATTTATGAACAGTCGCTGGCATTTACTGCCGATGATTTGTCCTACATGAAAACAGTGATGAGCAAAAGTCAGGCAACTGCTGCAGATGAGCGTACAGCAATGGCTGACCTGATCGCCTGGAAAGAGCGTCTGGCACAAAAACGCCTGAGAATGCGCCAGGACACACGGCTTTCTTATCAGGTAGACGTTGGTATTCGCGGACAGATGGATTGTGTGGATGAGTCCAACAATACACTGGCTTTTATCAAGTTCCTGGATGGTGAGGGACTTCTGCGTTTCCACACACCAAAACGCATCGGTGCCCGTGGCTTCCTGTTTGACGGCCGTTATCCCCACAAAACTGCAACAGTTGCCGACCCACAAGGGGTTGTGTGGGCTCTTGACAGCTGGAAAAAGGATGGCGGCGAATTACCGCAGGTTGTCGAATATTCGAAATGGAAACTGGAGCGTGCCAGCGAGTACCGGTTGCCAGGTTGATGCTCGGTTATTTCAGACTATGGTTTCAACAAGTTTTGATACCTTGGCGCCTGTGCCGGTTGGAACAGGGTGATTTGTGTGGTTACCCTGAACCAGATCATCAGCCTCAATGATTGCCATTTCGATTAAATAGGCCAGCATAGGAGCGTTTTCTTTTTCACTGAGTATCCGCATTTCGGTTAGCATGCCTTGAATGTAAGCGAATGTCTGATTGAATGATGATCGACGTGCCATTTTCTTTCCAGCCAAAATATTGCCCGTCCCTGCTACGGGCGACTTTATGCGAGGAAGACTTCGATTGTCAATAGTATAACGAGAATATTACAGCGCTGAACAAATAGGTTGTATTTTGATTGTAATAAATATCATGCCTATCTACACAAAGCTGCTGTTTCGCAAGCACACTTAAAAATTCAACTGGACAACGACCTAGTATCTGGGCTTTACAGGCAGTTTGCAAAACAGAGTTATTTCAAGGATCGGACAAAAATGGACCTCGTGATCGTCGAGTCACCCGCGAAAGCCAAGACCATCAACAAATATCTTGGCTCCAACTATAAAGTGTTGGCGTCTTTTGGACATATCAGGGATCTTCCGTCGAAAGATGGCTCGGTACTGCCGGATGAAGATTTTGCCATGAAATGGGCAATCGATGCCAAGGCCAAAACCCGGATCAGTGAAATCACCAAAGCGGCCAAAGCCGCCAACAGGCTGATATTGGCAACTGACCCGGACCGCGAGGGCGAAGCGATTTCCTGGCATTTACTGCAGGTTCTGCGGGATAAAAAAGTGCTGGGCGACAAGCCGGTACAACGTGTCGTGTTTAATGCCATTACCAAAAAGTCTGTGCTGGATGCGATGGAAAATCCACGCGATATCGACGTGCCATTGGTTGACGCCTATCTGGCGCGCCGGGCACTGGACTATCTTGTCGGTTTCACACTGTCACCGGTTTTGTGGCGTAAATTGCCGGGTGCGCGATCTGCAGGGCGGGTTCAATCTGTGGCGCTCCGGTTGATATGCGAACGCGAGAATGAGATTGAGCGCTTCAAGCCGCAGGAATACTGGACAATTCTTGCAACTCTTGCAAATGGCTCAAAAGCCGAATTTGAAACCAGATTAACCGTTTTTGAAGGCGAAAAACTGGGACGGCTTGATGTCAAAACCGAGCCCCAGGCATCCGATATCCGTTCGATGCTGATGGGCGCAGCCTTCAGCGCTGCCGCAGTTACAGCCAAACCAACAAAGCGCAATCCCTATGCACCGTTTACCACGTCAACTTTGCAGCAGGAAGCATCCAGCAAATTGGGGTTTTCAGCCTCCCGCACCATGCAGGTTGCCCAACGTCTATATGAAGGCTCCGACATTGGCGGTGAGACTGTAGGTTTGATTACTTATATGCGAACAGACGGGGTGCAGATCGCACCTGAGGCCATTCACCAGACACGCGATGTGATCAAGTCTGATTTTGGCGCAATCTATCTGCCGGAGAAGCCCAGGTTTTATACCTCAAAAGCCAAAAATGCCCAAGAAGCCCATGAGGCGATCCGTCCTACAAACCTCACCCGACACCCGCGTGACATGGCAAAGTTCCTCGAAAAAGATCAGGCAAGGCTGTATGAACTGATCTGGAAGCGCACTATGGCAAGCCAGATGGCGTCTGCACAAATAGAACGCACGGTGGTTGATGTTGAAGCGGTCAATGGCGAACGCAGGGCGACACTTCGTGCCAATGGTTCTGTCATCAGGTTCGATGGTTTTTTGAAACTCTACACGGCAGTAAATTCGAGCAAAGACGGCGAAGACGACAAACAATTGCCAACGATCGTTGAAGGCGAAATTTTGTCGCGTGAAAATATTGATGCCTCGCAACACTTTACAGAACCGCCAGCGCGCTATTCAGAAGCTTCGTTGAT
>QIIJ01000434.1 GCA_003232595.1 Aurantimonadaceae bacterium
ACACAAAATGCAAAGGAGCCATCACCCATGGCGGCGATGACCTGAGCATCAGGTTGGGCGAATTGCGCCCCCATGCCGGCGGCAAGTGCATAGCCAAGTGCTCCGTGAGCGCGGTTGGTGATGAAATGACGCCCGGCCCTCGGCCAGCGATAAAAGGCCGAAAAATAGGGACAGGGCGTACCCGGATCAGCACAGATGATGGCATCGTCATCAAGCACCATTTGTAAATCAGCAATAACCCGCTCCGGGCGGATGGGCGTGTCATTGCCTGCAGCCAGTTTTTGGAATGCAGCAAATTTTGGTTCAACTGCGGTTGCAACCCGGATAATTCCATTGTGATCGGCGATTTTCGACCGCGCATCAATCATGCTGTTCATCGCTTCGAGTGTCGATCTGGCATCGCCTACAAGTTGAACTGCGGTCTGATAGTTTGTGCCAATCACTTGTGGATTGCTGTCGAGGTGTATGATTTTGGTTCCCGGTACCGGACTGCGCCATCGCTCGGTGGTGACCGATCCGGCGCGGCAGCCGATATAGAATACAATGTCTGCCTTATCGACCACTGCGCGAGTTTGGGCAACACCACCATTGGAGCCTACAACACCCAAAGCCAGCGGGTCAGTTTCGGCGATGGCGCCCTGTCCCGAAACGGTGGTGGCAACCGGCAGATTAAGCGCGCGGGCAAGCTTTGCAAGCTCTCCCTCTGCACCTGAAAGCACAACGCCACCACCGCAAATAACAAGAGCATTGGTGCTGGTAACGAGAGCTTCAACCGCTGTCTCAACACTTTTGAGGTCAGCACAACTGCGCGATGAGGGAAATGATCCCATCGCCAAATCGCCATGAACCTCGTGCGTTGATACTTCGTTCTGTTGTGTATCAAATGGCAGGCCCAGATGGGCGGCACCCGGTGTTGGCGAAGTCATTGCACGGAAAGTCGCCCTAATCTGCGCTGGCAGACGCGAAGCGTCATCAAGCATGTCATTGTGCTTGGTCAACGGCTTAAAAAGTGCCTTTTGATCAAGTTCGGTCAGCGGAAAGCGGCCCCTTGAAGTCGTCGCCACATCGCTTGTTATGGCCAAGATCGGTACGCTCGATTCATTTGCTTCCACCACACCGGGCAGGATATAAGTCGCCCCGCCCCCTGATGGCCCTTCACATATCCCGACCTTACCGCTGACCCTGGCGTAGCCATCGGCCATATAGGCGGCGTGGCGCTCATCGCGGGTAAGAATATGCCTGATATTGTGGTTGAGCCGATACATAGCGTCATAAAACGGCAGGGTGGTATCTCCACAAAGGCCGAAAATGTGAGTGACCCCGTGTGCTTCGAGCATTTGTACCAGCGCCTCAGCGCCGTTTAAGGTGTTTTTGTCGCTGGATGCCATTTGATCCACTCTTTCCTCATATGTGGAGGAAATAAACATGGCACAGAGAAAAAAGATTGCATACAGTTTTAAAGCTCTAAATTAGCCCGCGTGGGCAAAGAACTGAAGGAGACGAGAACTTGAAAACCCGGGGCGGTAAATCAGTCTATGGTGCATCTGTTGGCATTTTGATGCTCGAAGCTCAGTTTCCGCGTATTCCCGGCGATATGGGCAATGCCCTTACCTGGCCGTTTCCGGTTCACTACAAGGTGGTGCGCAATGCCTCGCCGGACCTTGTGGTGCGCAACCGGGCTGAAGGTTTGTTTGATGCATTTCTGGAAGCGGCCCGTGAACTTGTAGCCGACGGCGTGGACGGAATTACTACCAATTGCGGATTTCTGGTGTTGTTCCAGCAGGAATTGTCAAAAGC
>QIIJ01000407.1 GCA_003232595.1 Aurantimonadaceae bacterium
ATCGGCCAATGAACTACATCAAAAATGCCTGGTATGTGGCCGGATGGGCATCGGAATTTGACAATGAATTACGCCGGGTGATCATACTTGAGCAACCCGTTGTCATGTTTCGCAATTCCAAAGGAGATGTGGTTGCCCTTGAAGACCGCTGCCCCCACCGCCAGTTACCCCTTTCAAAAGGCAAGCGTATTGGTGATGACATCCAATGCGGATATCATGGCATGACATTCGATTGTTCTGGAAAATGTGTGCGCATTCCCGGTCAGGACAATCTGCCCGATGCCGCCAATGTGCGCGCTTTTCCGGTTCATCAAAAACACAATATTGTCTGGATATGGATGGGCGATCCGGCACTTGCCGATGAAGGGGATATTTTCGATATGCCGGAATTTGCCGATCCACGCTGGCATGCCCATCAGGGCGAGGCGCTGCATTTGAAATCCAACTATCTCAATGTGGCAGAAAACCTTGTCGATCCGGCCCATGTGAGTTTTGTTCATCCGACAACACTTGGCAATGCGGCCAGCGAAAATGTGCCAGTGCATGTTTCTACCGAAAGCGAGGCTATCGTTGCCTGGCGCTGGATACGCAATTCCGAGCCAATCGGATTTTTCAAGGGATTTGGCAATTTCAAGGGCAATGTCGACCGCTGGCATTATTATTATCTGCACCTGCCCTGCACAGCAGTGATAGATTTTGGCAGCTCCGATACCAGGCTCAATTTGGCCGAAGAAAACCGCAATGAAGGGGTGCGCATTTTTGCCCTGCATTTCATGACCCCGGTAAATGCTGAATATACCATCGACCGCTGGATGCACATCCGCAATACTGCCATTGACGACGACGAGGCATCAACAAAAATGGACGAGATGTTCAAGGTCGCCTTTGCCGAGGACAAGGAAATTCTCGAAGCCATCCAACTGGAAGAAAATCGCCCATCAACCCGCCGCCCCATCCGCATCGCCATCGACAAGGGGCCGCTGGTCTACAGAAAACGCATCAACGAACTGATCGAAAAGGAGAGAACAGAGAACCTGGGGGCAGAATCCTCGGGCGAATTCATTTATCACGACTAAACGGGAGGAAACAATATGAGTATCAAACTTAAAATTACCGGCCTTGCAGTAGCAACAGCCATCGGTCTTGCATCAATGTCAGCATGGGCGGCAGAACCCATCAAGATCGGCGAAATCAACCACTACAAACGCATGGCAGCTTTCGCCAATCCATACAAAAACGGAATTATACTCGCCCTTGAGGAAGTCAACAAGGCGGGCGGCGTGATGGGGCACCCACTTGAGTTCATCTACCGCGATGACCAGGGCAAACCCGGCGAGGCGGTCAAGATTGCCGAAGAGCTGGTCAGCCGCGATGGCGTGGTAATGATCACCGGCACCATATTCAGCCATGTGGGATTGGCAATTTCCTCGTGGGCCGCCGAAAAGAAACAACTGTATCTCGCAGCCGAACCGCTGGCCGATGCGCTGGTCTGGGCAAAGGGCAATCGTTATACATTCCGCCTGCGCGCCTCTACCTTTATGCAGGCTTCAATGCTCGCCGAACAGGCGGCCAAAAATCCAGCCAAAAGATACGCAACCATCGCCCCCAACTATGCCTATGGCAAGGACGCGGTGGCAGCCTTTGAAAAAGCCCTGAAAGCGCTGCGCCCGGATGTGGAATTTGTCACCCGACAATGGCCGGGGCTGTTCAAAATCGACGCCGGTGCCGAGGTGCAGGCAATTGAAGCAGCCAAACCAGATGCGATCTACAACGTCACATTTGGTGGTGATCTTG
>QIIJ01000619.1 GCA_003232595.1 Aurantimonadaceae bacterium
AGCATTGGCCAGGTGCACATTTTCTGCCATCAGCGGAAAAGCATTGTCGAGAATAGCCGCAAGTGCGTCTTTGACGGGCAGAAGTGACATTGCTAGTTTTCGCCGGGAGCTTGTGTTGTATCCCATGTCCCGCTTTTTCCACCAGATTTCTTCACCAGTCGAATGTCACCCAGCACCATGCCGCGGTCTACTGCCTTGGCCATGTCGTAAATTGTCAGACACGCAACGCTGACGGCGGTGAGTGCCTCCATTTCAACACCGGTTTGTCCACAAACTTTTGCAGTAGCCGAAACCCGCAGGCCCGGCAGACTGTCATCCGGTTCGATATCGATCTTTATCGATGTCAGGCCGATCGGGTGGCAGAGCGGGATCAGTTCATGGGTGCGTTTGGCCGCCATGATCCCGGCGATACGTGCGGTGCCAATGACATCACCTTTTTTGGCGTTGCCGGAAACTATCGTATCCAGCGTTTTTGAGTGCATTACAACGGAACCGATTGCTAAAGCTTCGCGTTCTGAATTGGCTTTACTGCTCACATCGACCATGTGCGCAGCCCCCTTTTTGTCAAGATGGGTAAGGCGATTGCTCATATCAGGCAGCATCTTTGTGCTGGCGATCAAGAAGGTTGCGGGTCGCTGTTTCCACATCATCCTTACGCATCAGACTTTCGCCAATGAGAAATGTATTGATGTCAATCCGGCTCATTCGAATCAGATCATCAGGAGTAAACAGGCCGGACTCACTCACAAGCAGCCGACCATCTGGCACCTGTTTTACGAGTTTTTCGGAGACAGCTAGATCGGTTTTGAACGTTTTTAAGCTGCGGTTGTTGATGCCAAGCAGTGGTGATGACAGTTTGAGTGCCCGTTCCAGTTCCTCTTCGTTATGAACCTCCACCAGCACATCCATACCAAGTTCAAAGGCGGTGTTTTCCAATACCTGTGCTTCATCATCGCTCAAACAAGCCATGATGATGAGGATGCAGTCGGCATCCCATGTGCGGGCTTCAAATACCTGATAGGGTTCAAACATGAAATCCTTGCGCAAACAGGGAAGGCTGGTTGCTGCTCTGGCTGATTTCAAAAATACCGGAGATCCCTGAAAGGACGGGGTATCGGTCAGGACTGAAATACAGGCTGCCCCACCGGCCTCATAGGCTCGGGCAAGTGCGGGTGGATCGAAATCTGAACGGATAAGACCCTTTGACGGGCTTGCTTTTTTGATTTCAGCAATCAGGGCATAGTGCCCCCGCCCGAGCTTGTTGCGAAGGGCATTGACAAAGCCGCGTGGCGCGTCACGGTCACCTGCCCGTGCCTTGATTTCTTCAAGCGGCAGCAACGCACTTGCGGCCGCAATTTCCTGGCGTTTATAGGCTTCGATTTTTTCCAGTATATTGGTCATTTGGCAATTCCAATATTAGAGGCCGCTACAAGGCGTGCAAGCACGTCTCTTGCAGCACCGGAATCAATTGCCTGTGCTGCAATGGATGCCCCCTGTTCAAGATCGCCGGTTTTTCCGGCAACAATCAATGAGGCCGCGGAATTAAGCAGCACCACATCGCGGTAAGCATTTTTTTCCCCTTTCAGGACATCGGATAGAGCTGCGGCGTTATATTCCGCATCGCCGCCTTTCAATGCCTCGAAATCATGAACCGGTAATCCTGCATCCTGCGGTGTGACGGTAAATTCCCGGACTTCACCATTTTTCAGTTCAGCAACAAGTGTTTCGCCTGTCACCGTCATTTCATCCATTCCGTCACCGTGAACAACCCAAACAGATTTTGAGCCAAGTTGTTACCCATTTTGGATCATATACACCAACAAGCTGGCACTTGACACCTGCCGGATTGGAAAGTGGACCGAGCAGATTGAAGATTGTTCTGGTACCCAGTTCAACCCGCGTTGGCCCGACATAACGCATGGCTGCGTGGTGCGCCGGTGCAAACATGAAACCAAGCCCGGCTTCATCAATACAACGTGATATACCCGCCGGATCAAGATCAAGATTAATGCCAAGGGCGGCCAGTGTATCAGCTGCACCTGATTTGGAAGAAAGAGCACGGTTGCCGTGTTTGGCTATTGGTACTCCGCAGCCTGCAACCACCAGCGCTGTACAGGTGGATATATTGTAAGAGCCGGAGGCATCGCCACCAGTGCCGACAATATCTATTGCATCATCGGGAGCTTCGACCGCAACCATTCGAGCGCGCATTGATGTGACAGCCCCGCTGATTTCATCAACTGTTTCACCGCGTACCCGCAAAGCCATCAAGAATCCGCCAATCTGCGATGGCGTCGCTTCGCCGCTCATCATCACATCAAAGGCGGCTTTTGCCTCAATTCGCGACAGTGATTTTCCATTGGCAACCTTGCCAATCAGGTGCTTAAACTCGGTCATGGGAAATATGCTTAATGTGCATGACCATCGTCAGGATGTCCGGCGCCACC
>QIIJ01000400.1 GCA_003232595.1 Aurantimonadaceae bacterium
TTCACCAAGTGCACTTAACTCCGACTCTTTCACTATTAGAATCAATGCACCATTGCTCATTCCGTGCCTTCTTCAGCTTTCTGATCGCTCAGCCCAGCCGGCAAATATCTGCTCCAGTAAAACAACGATATAATAAAGCACGATACCGAGGAATGCCAATGCGATCAGCACCGCAAACATTAATGGATAATCCGCGCTGATTTTTCCACTATCGAACAAAAAGCCAAGGCCCTTGCCGTGCGGCTCAATGATTTCCACCAGATTTGTGCCGATAAAAGCCAGTGTCACCGCCACTTTAAGCGCCCCGAAGAACTCCGGCAAAGTCTTGGGCAAGGCGATTTTCTTGAAAATCACGTAACGGCTGGCCCCCAGGGATTTCAGAATATCACGGTATTCAGGCTCGAGGGTCGACAGGCCGATTGAAACTGAAACCGCGATTGGAAAAAACGAAATCAGGAAGGCCATCAACACGGTGTTCATGTCATCAGCACCAATAAACATCAATGCAATCACCGGCACAACGGTTGCCTTGGGGATGGCGTTAAAGCCGACCAGAAGCGGATAAAGAGCCTCGCGCATGATCTTTGAGAACCCCATGATCATGCCAAAACCGGTACCGACAACGACTGCGATCAACAAACCGGCGACTGTTCTCCACAAGGAGCGAAACTTCCAGAATGCCGGCCACAGATCAGACGGTGACGCCATCTTGTAGTTTGGCCACTGGTTCACCCACACCAGCCACTCCCAGAAGATAAAAAAGATAACAATTGCTGCCAGCGGTATGCCGATTTTGCGGGCCATCTCCATTACGCGGCCTCCTTTTCCCCGGCAGACCGGCCCTGAGCAATTTGAATTTCATGCCGCAGTTCAGCCAGCATTCTGACTGACTCCTCGGAATAAAGGTCTTCCAGTGTCCGTTCATGGCCCATATCCACATTCAAAATATGCTGGCTGGTGGCAGGCCTGCCGGAAAGAACAACCACCTGATCGGCCAGAAAAACCGACTCGCGCAGATCATGGGTGATCATCAGCGTTGTGAATGCCTCCTCCCGGCGCAATTCATGCATAATCTGCCACAGATCCTCACGCGTAAATGCATCAAGCGCGCCAAACGGTTCGTCAAGAATAAGAACCTCGGGCCTGTGAACGAGCGCACGGCAAAGCGAAGCCCGCTGGCGCATACCGCCGGACAGTTCCGAAGGGCGCTTTTCCTCAAACCCCTCCAGCCCGACCAGGGACAACAGTGACATCGCCCGTTCTTTGCGTTCTCCACCGCTCATTTTATTAGGCACGATTTCAAGCGGCAGCAGGACATTTTGCAGAATGCTGCGCCATTCCAGCAGGACCGGGTTCTGAAAAGCCATGCCAACCGTGGATTTTGGCGCTTTGATAATCTCGCCATGCAGGCGAACCTCGCCCTGATCGGGCATCATCAGGCCCGCAATCAGGCGCGTGAGCGTCGATTTTCCGCAACCGCTCGGCCCCACAACCGCAACAAATGAATCCAGCGGCACCGAAACATTTAAATTTTCCAACACCGGCAAAGGACCGTGATCCGTTTGATAAGCATGGGTTACATCTTTGATTTCGATCTGGTTTTTCACCGCCATCGCCCTCTCCCCGGATAATCGATAATTAAAAAGTAAGATCGGGAGGGCCGCATACATGGCCATCCCGATTGTCTGAAGCTGATTTACTTGAGCATCAAACTGCCGTCAGTTGGCAGAAAAGAGCTGTCAAAATAAAGCTTGGCATCAACGGCATTTTCAAAAGCATAGTTTTCTGCAAGCTGTTTCAGCGCCCGCGCCATCCTGTCCGCATCAATACCGCCCATACCGTTGGCCTTGGTGTAATCGGTGACCACATTGGCATCAATCGAAAGCTGAAGGCGACGCTGCTCAAGGGCCGCATCAGCCGCAGGATTGCGTTTTTGCACCATGGCTGCACCTGCAGCCGGGTCGGCAATGACATCGTTCCAGCCTTTGGCAACCGCCCGGATGAAACCTGTAACAACCTTGGGATTTGCCTTGGCATAATCGGTGTTGACAATGATTGCGTTACCATAAAGTTCAAGCCCGTGATCGGCCATCAACATGACCTTGATATCGTCTTCGGGAATACCGAGGCGCACCAGATTAAGGAAGCTTGAGAATGAAAATCCGGTGATTGCATCCACCTTGCCTTCAGCCAGCATCGGTTCGCGGGTTGGAAAACCAACCGGCTCGACCTTGATTTTCGAAGCATCCACGCCGGCCGCTTTGGCAAAGGCCGGAAATTGCGCCCAGGCACCATCAGGCGGCGGCGCGCCAAGGGTTTTGCCTTCAAG
>QIIJ01000427.1 GCA_003232595.1 Aurantimonadaceae bacterium
GCAGAAGCCTGCAAGCATCTTCACGGCACCTTGCAGTCGATCCGCAATCTGGGGGTCAAATCAGGCGTGGTGCTTAATCCTGGCACGCCGGAAAATGTGCTTGAATATGTGCTTGATGATATCGACCAGGTGCTGATCATGAGTGTCAATCCGGGCTTTGGCGGGCAGAAATTTATTCCCGATGTGATTGAAAAAATTCGCAGGGTAAAAGCGATGATTGGCGACCGCCCGATTGTCATTGAAATGGATGGTGGAATAACCCCTGAAACCGCTCCCCAATGTGTGGAAGCAGGTGCGTCGGCGCTTGTCGCCGGTTCAGCGATTTTCAAGGGAGGAACACCTGATCATTATAAGGCCAATATTCAGGCCATTCGCGATGCGTGCAAATAGGTGATAAATGTCTAAAACAACTCTGATCTTTGATCTTGACGGTACGATTGTGCATTGCCAACGCCGCCAACCAAGTTTTGATACCGCTTGGTCACGCAGGTTTAAGTGTCGCCGAGGCGCAAAGCATGATTGGCGACGGCATGCCGAAGCTACTGGAGCGGAGTTTTGCCGCGCGCGGTGTGGATGTGTCCGATGAGGAGTTCCAGCGGTATTTCGAGGCGTTCCGCGATTTTTATATCGCCAATTGTAGTGTTGATACAAAAACTTATCCCGGCGCTGTTGAGATGTTGAATCAAGTGCGCGAAGCTGGGTATCTCACTGCCATTTGTACCAACAAACTTGAGACAATCACCAATGTCATTCTCGATGACATGGATCTGACCGGATTGTTTGACGGTGTGGTGGGGGCCGAGCCACCACGCGCCAAAAAGCCTGAGGCTGACCCGCTCTGGCTCGCAATTGAACGGGCAGGGGGCACGCAGGACAATGCCATTATGATCGGGGATTCAGCGACTGATATTGGCGCTGGCAAAGCAGCCAACCTTCCGACAATTGCCGTATCATTTGGATATACAAACATTCCTCCGGCTGAGCTTGGTGCAGATATTCTTGTTGATAAACTGATTGATGTGGTTGGCGCTGCACAGGAATTGATGTCTGGATAAAGTAATTCTGGTGCTAATGTTGTCAGAGTTAAATTTGGAATTCTATTTCCGGAAACCTGAATGGCCCTGAAAGCACTGATATTTGATGTCGACGGCACTCTGGCCGAGACTGAGGAGATACACCGCCGCGCATATAACAGGGTATTTCCACAATTTGATCTCGACTGGCACTGGGACCAGAAACTTTATCGTCACCTGCTGGACGTGACTGGTGGTAAGGAACGCATTGCCAGTTATATGGACGAAATCGCCTGTCCTGCAGGCGACCCGCTGCGACAACGTGTTGATGAAATTCACGCCATGAAGAACCGCTACTATGCTGAATTTGTATCATCTGGTGAGTTGAAATTGAGGCCTGGTGTAAAACGTCTGATGAGTGAGGCGGTTGCCGCTGACATTGCACTGTCAATCGCCACCGCCACCAGTGTTGCCAATGTGCTTGTGTTGTTGAAAGCCAATTTGCCTGACGAGATTATACATAAAATCACGGTAATCGCCACAGCTGATATGGTTGAGAATAAAAAGCCTGCACCCGATGTTTATAATCTTGCCGTTGAAATGCTGGGTTCAAATCCTGACCAATGCATCGCGATCGAGGATTCCCGAACGGGGCTGAAATCCGCCATGGCTGCCGGTATTTCAACCCTGATTACCCCGGGAATTTATACCGATGATCATGATTTCAGTGGTGCTGTTTGTGTTGTCAGCGATCTGGGCGAACCCGATGTTCCAAACAGGCATATTGCCGGCGAAGATGGTGGCTATTCGCTGGTTTCTGTGGAAATGTTGCGGAAACTTTGCAGACCGTAGCTGGTAGAAATGGCGGCATATTCGATGTGAATTCTCTCGGAATTATTGCAGTTTTAAGATCGGAGTGACCATTTGCGCAAGGCCAATATCAAGGCGATCCTGTTCGACAAGGATGGTGTACTGGTCGATTTTCAGGCCACATATGGTGGTTCCACGCTGGAAATAATTTCACGTTTGAGTAATGGTGATACGGAAATTTTGAATAGATTAGCCGAAGAAACAGGTATTCGCCTTGAAGACGGTTATATCGATATCCCCATTCAATATTGGTTGCCGGAAGTGTTGGAGAAATTTGTGGTGTCTGGGCTGATATTCTTGGGGTTGCAAATGACCCGTCATTTCAATACGGAATAAATTCCTGGTACACCGAATTAACAAAATCGAGCGCGGTATTTTTTGACAATGTCGATGATATTCTGGGCCGGCTGGGCAAATCCTACCGTTTAGGGCTTGCAACAAATGATACGGAAGAATGCGCATTGGCTCAGCTTGATCATCGCAATTTGCGTCGCTATTTCGATTTCATTGCAGGATTTGATTCTGGCTTTGGCGCCAAACCTGAAACGGGCATGGCCGATGCATTTACAAATAAATTGAGTTTGAAACCCGGTGAAGTGGTGATGTTGGGAGATTCGATTGAGGACATGCATTTTGCCA
>QIIJ01000499.1 GCA_003232595.1 Aurantimonadaceae bacterium
TGTTCTATCGGGTCGCTTTCGGCCCGCATTTTCTGCACCTCGTCCTTGGAGCGATACTTGGCCGGGTCCGACATCGAATGACCACGATAGCGGTAGGTCTGCATTTCAAGAATGATCGGCCCCTTGCCGGATTTACACCAGTCCACAGCCACTTCGCCTGCCGCCTTGACCGCTCGCACATCCATTCCGTCAACCTCTATACCTGGAATATTGAATGAGGCCCCGCGCCTGGAAAATTCCGTTAGCGCCGAAGAACGTGCGACAGATGTGCCCATAGCGTAACGGTTGTTTTCGATAATATAGACCACCGGTAATTTCCACAGCGCAGCCATGTTAAAACTTTCATAGACCTGACCCTGATTGGAAGCGCCATCACCAAAATATGTCAGGCTGACTTTATTTTCGTCACGATAATAGTTTGCAAACGCCAATCCGGTTCCAAGCGACACCTGCCCGCCGACAATGCCGTGGCCGCCAAAGAAATTCTTCTCCTTGGAAAACATGTGCATCGAGCCACCCTTGCCGCGCGAATAACCACTGCGGCGCCCGGTCAATTCCGCCATGACACCCTTGGCGTCCATGCCGCAGGCAAGCATATGGCCATGATCCCGATAGGAAGTTATCACCTGGTCATCACTGGTAATTGCCGCCTGCATGCCCGTCACAACGGCTTCCTGTCCGATATAGAGATGGCAGAACCCGCCAATGAACCCCATGCCGTAAAGCTGACCGGCTTTTTCCTCAAAACGACGGATCATCAACATATTGCGGTAGGCGTCGAATTCCTGCTCTTTTGTGAATTCAACCGGTGGCGGGGTTTTCGGGTGGCTGGCCTGCCTGGCAGGTTTTCGAACGGGCTGTTTTTTGTCAGTTTTTTTTGCTTTTCGAGCCATCTGTTCCTCCACGGCAACCAACGAGGTGCCATTGAAGACCATTTTAGATGGATTTACAATACGAATATCGCATAGCTACCATGCAGTAAGCTTCTATTTTATATAGGGTTTTCTAATTTAACTAACATTCAGTTAATCGACAAATGCGTCAATTACCACAGAATCACAATATCATCGCTATTTACATAACCAAGATTTTTGCGCACTTGCTCATCCAGCATGTCTTTCTCAATCGTGCCGTCATCAAGTAGAGCAACACGCTTTTCAAGCTCAATACGTCTGGCGGTAATTGCGGCCAGGCGCTGTTTCAGAATTATCGCCTTTTTTTCAAGCAAAACCTGAGAACGAATGCCATATTCGCCTTGAAAAGCCTGGGTTCCAAAATAACCAAAAACCAAAAGCGCCAGCATTGGCACGATCAGGCGGTTACGATTGGTACGCTTTTTTTGTCTTGTAATCATTTACAAACCGGCCAACAAGGCCGCACGCCGTAATACTGGGAACACTAACTTTAATCATTATGGACCAAACAGCGTTAATGAGAGGTTTATAAGAATATTTTGTGCCAACGCCCGGAATTGTTTGTTTGATTTTTTGTCATTGAAGCCTGGAACAAACTCATCGCCCAACCCTGTTACCCATGTATCCGGGTCGGACCTAGGTACGAACTGTTACCTATGTCTCCGGGTCGGACCAAGAACACTGCAAACAATCGACAACCCGTTCGGCGCGAGGTTGTTACCTATGTCTTAGGTACAAACTGTTACCCATGTCTCCGGGTCGGACCCAAGCGAAAATGGCGGACAGGGTGGGATTCGAACCCACGGTACGCTCTCACGCACGCTGGTTTTCAAGACCAGTGCCTTCAACCACTCGGCCACCTGTGCAAAGCCTATGCGCCATTGTGTTTTATAATTCAAGTGCCTGACAGCAATTCCCTGTGAAATAATACACGTGAGGTAACCAACCTTATTGGCAAATCTCTGTTTCCAAAGCTGCCAGTGCTGCGCTTGCATTGGCACCATTTGGCCCACCTGCTTGAGCCATATCTGCGCGTCCACCGCCGCCTTTGCCACCAACTGCACCGGATGCTATCCGCACCAGATCAACAGCGTTGAAGCGCTTGACAAGGTCATCAGTTACACCCACCACAATGCCAGCTTTGCCATCTGCGGTAACTGAACCAATGGCAACAATCCCGCTTCCCAGTTGCGTTTTTGCCTCATCAACAAGTCCCTTTAACTCTCTTGGCTGAACATTTTCGACAATTCGCGCAAAATAGGAGACATCACCATTTGGAGTAGACAGGATTTTAACTGAATTACCGGAATCACCATTTGAAGTCATTGCCAGTTTTTTTCGGATATCAGCCAGTTCACGCTCCAATACCCGACGTTCAGCTACCAGTGAATTAACGCGATCGACAGTCTTGGATGGGGGGACTTTTAACACACTGGCAATCTGCTTGAGGCATTTTTGCTGATCCTCAAGATGAAGCCGTGCCGCATCACCAGTCATTGCTTCAATCCGGCGAACTCCAGAAGATACAGCACTTTCCGACATGATCGTAACCAAACCAATGTCGCCGGTATATGTTACATGTGTACCACCACACAATTCCACTGAGAACGGTTTGCCCTTGTTATTACCATGAATCTCTGTGCCCATCGTTACAACCCGTACTTCGTCGCCATATTTTTCGCCAAACAATGCCATGGCACCGGCTTGTATTGCGTCATCAACAGCCATAATGCGGGTTTCGACAGGACCATTCTGCAATATCATTTCATTTGCAATCGTCTCCACCTGTTCAAGCTCAAAATCTGAAATCGGTTTTGGATGCGAAATATCAAAACGCAACCTGTCTGGAGCAACCAGTGAACCTTTCTGTGACACATGATTGCCCAAAA
>QIIJ01000633.1 GCA_003232595.1 Aurantimonadaceae bacterium
TTTGTTTTCTGTGTTTTAAAAAAGTGACGAGTCATGTAAGCATTTTTAAAAAGGCAACTGAAAAACTCCATTCTCGGACAAGCTCCTAGATAGTCAGCTGATAAGCTATCTATTGCCGCAGACCAGGCCGATGGTCTGCCTCGGTCTCTGGCATCCGTTGCTGATAGTGCCATTGAGAAGACTCTGGTTCGAAATGGGTATTTGATTTCAGGCAGGGAGATGCTATCAGCGGTAACGATGCCAAGGTGCTTGTCTTCGTTGTCACCGTGATGGCGTAGTGTTTTTACAGACTCTAAACGATGATGCATTTCAACTATTGAATCGCTTTCGAGCACAGAGGTCAAATCACCCCAAGCAACCAAGCCTGCACTACCGGTTCCATGCCCATTATCATCCGTGCCTGTCCACTCTTCATCAAGGGAGAATTGATCTTCACTGCCAATCACAGGTCTTAGCAATGGATGACCTCTGTTCACACCCGTATCTAATATGCATACGTAGGGCGTTGTATCAGTGACCTCTGAAAACGAAGTACGCCTCAGTAGCTCATCCGCCCATTCTTGTTGCTGATTAACAGGCATTTCGTCAAAAAATGCAGCAGTCTCTTTTGCTCTACGTAGTTCTGAAATGGTATTGAGCAACAAACCACTTTGTGAAAATTGACGGCGATTACCCTTGGCCAGTAATACTGAATTTTCTGGAAAACATAGAGGTTCCGACGATACCTTTATTCCTATCCCATTTGCTAACAAAGTGAAATCATTGATAACACCCTGCCTATTTCCACGAACCGGAAGCCACGCCTCCCACCAAAAAGCCTGTTCGGTATCGTCGGGAAGTTGGTCGAGATCATCTGTCCAAAGGGCCTCTAGCGCGGCCACTCTAAATGATCGTATAGCATCAATTAGTGGGCGATTATCCATAGCACCGCCGTTTTTGTTCTTTTTCTCAGAAAGGTAGTCACGTAGCTTTTTTTCAAAAGCTGACAGTTTGCCTTCAGGCACAAAAATAGTTGCAAAGGTTGTATCGTTACGATGGATGACGTTTAGTAATTCAATTTTGTGCGTCTCATTCGCGAGGCTTTCAACCACAAGTGCTATATCAGGAAAGCTTTCGAACGCTATCTGTATGCCAATTACAGATTCCAGCGGATAGGCTGATGCTTCAGTTTTGAGATCCTGTTGATCAGTTTGAATTTGTTGAAGCTGTCCAAGAAGTGTCGAACCGTGTTGTTGTCGGTTTTGTTCAGGGATTGCCTGCTTTTTACCGCCCCCAGTTGAAACTGAGGTGTATGGCTCAGGTTTGCCAGTTCGGCCGAGGAAAAAATGTGGTTTCGCGTCCTTTCGATAAGTCACCCTGTCTCCTTAGCGGTATTTTTGGTAGCTCATTTCACGACGGTCATTAATGGCGACTTCAATGATGTTTGAGCTGATTGTTTTGTGTTCATGAATAAGTAGTTCTTTGATAGCATCTTCGGCCGCAAGTGTGATTTCTGCGCTGCTCAACCCTGCCGCTTGGGTTGCGAGCTTGGACCACGGAAACCTTTTTGTGACATAGGGCTGAAGTCTATTTTTGAGCAAGGTAACAATCTCGCCCTTTTCGGGCAGTTGATATTGGATAACATCGTCAAAACGCCGAAACAAGGCGTAATCCAAAATCTCGGCATGGTTGGTGGCGCAGACAATGACGCTGTTAGAGTCATCTTGTTCAATCATCTGCAAGAAGCTGTTAAGTATCCGTCTTGCTTCTCCAACATCATTGGGTGTTGTTCTCTG
>QIIJ01000204.1 GCA_003232595.1 Aurantimonadaceae bacterium
CTGTTGCCGCCGTGCCATCTGGCAGGCGGTTTTAGACGTATTGCGGTTGCGATCACGGACTGACCAACAGGCTGAATTGCCTGTGCAGGCCGCCGGATCGGCAGAACCCCGCGTGAAATGGGAACTTTTTGGGAGTTGCGATATTATCGCTGATTTAAAATGCCGTTTTCGAGTGGATCAATCCACGCACTGCTCACGCGGCAGCCGGACGACATACAGCGCATATGGAGGTGATCACAGGGAATGTCAATGGAAGGGTGGCGAAAGAGGCAATTGTTGTAAATAATTTGCAAATAAGGTTACAGCTTTGATATCAATCCCATATCCCCCGCTTCCCGTCCCAGACCCACAACTGATCCTGCGGCACGATCATTTTTACAATCTCGTTCGTTGATGTGCCTTCAAGCAAGTGCAGAAGTGCGCGGATGACGCCGCCGTGACATACGACAACAGTGTCCTTTTCCACCTGCGAAAGCCAGCCCTCAACCCGGTCGCAGAGAATTTGATAGCTCTCGCCATTGGGCTGGAGGAAATCCCATTTTCGCACATGGCGCTCTTCTACAGCATCATTGCTGTCGATGCGGATTTCATCGAAGGTAAAACCTTCCCAATCGCCAAAACTGATTTCCAGCAGGCGATTGTCAGTACGGTAATCTTCCGGTTCAAGTCCCATCTGGTGACGGACAATCTCCATGGTTTCCCGGGTACGGCCAAGCGGACTTGCAACAAAATCATATCTTTGCGGATCACCGATCAGTGCCGCAAGTCTGTCGCCATTGCGCGCGGCCTGTTTGCGGCCCAGGTCATTTAATGGAATATCTTTCTGGCCCTGCAGACGGCGCTCGGCATTCCAGTCGGTCTGGCCGTGTCGAATGAGATAGAACATGGTTGTTTTCGGCTTAAACTTTCAACACAAGTTTGCCCATATTGCTGCCGGAAAACAGCAGGTTGAGCACATCAGGATAGGCATCAATGCCACCTTTGCGAACATCTTCGCGTAGATGGAGCCTGCCTTCTGCGTGCCATTTGCCCAGATCGGCAATGGCCTTTGGATAGTCTTTGGCATAGTCGAAGACAATAATGCCCTGCATCTTCAGCCGCTGGGTGAGCACAAACCGCAGATTGGTCAACGCCTTTGGCATTTCGGTGGCATTGTATGCGGAGATCAGGCCGCAAAGCACAATACGCCCGAAAATGTTCATCAAGGCCAGTTCTGTGTTGAATATCTCGCCGCCGACATTTTCAAACAAAACATCCACGCCCCTGGGGCAGGCTTCGCGCAAATCCTTGTATAAATTGCCGGCTTTATAATCGACGCAGGCATCAAAGCCGAGGGTCTTTACCACATAGCTGCATTTTTCCGGCCCTCCGGCGATACCAACAACATGGCAGCCTTTAATTTTGGCAATCTGGCCAACGATGGATCCCACCGCACCGGATGCAGCCGATACCAGAACAGTTTCACCTTCTTTTGGTTCACCCGCATCAAGCAGGCCAAAATAGGCGGTCATGCCGGGCATGCCAAGACCGGCAATCCAGCGTTCGAGTGACGCCTGGCTTTCATCAAGTTTGGCCACCATTGCACCGTTGGAAATGGCGTATTGTTGCACCCCGAACATGCCGGAAACTGCATCACCGACCTTGAATTTGTCATTGTTTGAGGCATCAATGTGACCAGCGGCCCCGGCGCGCATAACCTCGCCAATACCTACCGGCGGGATATAGGATTTGCCCTCGACCATCCAGCCGCGCATCGCCGGATCGATCGAGATTG
>QIIJ01000589.1 GCA_003232595.1 Aurantimonadaceae bacterium
CGCACCACAACCGAATTGCCATTGGCCAGATTGGTCACGCGCGCATAACTGGGCAGCGGAAATGTCGGATGTGCACCGGAAAGTGCGTATTGGTCGTAAATTTCGCCATTGGCAGTCAAGCGGCCATGAAAGTTAGGCCCATACCAGGAGGCATTGCCCACCTTGTTGTAACCCGGCTGTTCTTTGGGGTAATACCACTTGCCGCGTATTTTGTAGGGCTTGCCGACCTGGGCCCGCCCGCCACCGCGGCGGATGCGTTTGGACGTGGTTACCCGCGGGCTTGCCGCCACACCATACTCTTTGACGGAGAACTTTGTTTTGTCATTGATATGGGCTTTGCCGGACTTCGATGCGCGGTTTGATCCACATGCAGCCAAACCGACAGCCAGCGTTGACAATACCAGCACTTTAGCCAGCATCGAAAATCCCGGTCTTTTGAAGCCGGAAAACATATTTCGAGCGGCACCACTGGCCGGTCCATGCGGCGCGAGCCGCAATATTTCAGATTTCATGCCGACTACTCTATACAATTCCGGCGGGAAACCGCACCACTAATAACGATTTCCACAAATACGAAACAGAACAATTAGAGCAAATTGACTAATGTCTTGTTAACTTTGAGACCTGGACAAAAATTCGTGCGACAGGAATTTTATTGCACCTTCACGTCCTTTTCCACCCGAAACCACGGGAAAACCATATTCGCCCGCTTGCCTGCCAGGTTTTTTCCTCCTATAGCCAGATTTTGATGACTAAAACTCTTTCAGCTTCTTTTACCCAGCCGCACTTGCTTGGCATTGAGACACTTTCCCCTGTTGAAATTGAAACCCTGATAGATCTTGCTGATCAATCAGTCGCAATCTCACGTCAGGTTAAAAAGAAAAAGACCACCCTGCGTGGACGTACCCAGATTAATCTGTTTTTTGAATCCTCCACCCGGACCCAGTCATCGTTTGAACTTGCCGGAAAGCGGCTTGGGGCGGATGTGATGAATATGTCTGTTGGCGCGTCTTCGGTCAAAAAAGGCGAAACCCTGATTGATACGGCAATGACGCTCAATGCGATGAAGCCGGATATTCTGGTGGTTCGACATCAGGCAGCGGGAGCTGCTGAACTGCTGGCACAAAAGGTCGACTGCTCGGTGATCAATGCCGGTGACGGTGCCCACGAACACCCGACTCAGGCATTGCTTGACGCACTCACAATTCGCCGCGCCAAAGGCCGTATTGCTCGACTGGTTGTCGCCATTTGCGGCGATGTGCTGCATTCTCGTGTTGCCCGTTCAAACATCATCCTGCTCAATGCGCTTGGGGCCAGAGTGCGGGTGATTGCCCCCAAAACCCTGCTGCCGGCCGGTATTGAAGAACTCGGTGTTGAGGTTTTCACCCGCATGGAGGAGGGCTTGAAGGGCGTTGATATCATCATGATGTTGCGGTTGCAGCGCGAGCGAATGGCGGGTTCGTTCGTGCCTTCAATTCGCGAATATTTCCGCTATTTCGGCCTTGACCGCCAAAGGCTCGATATTGCCAATGAAGACGCACTTGTCATGCATCCGGGCCCGATGAACCGCGGTGTCGAAATTGCCTCTGAAATCGCCGACGGACCGCGCAGCCTCATACAGGAACAGGTGGAAATGGGGGTCGCCGTGCGCATGGCCGTCATCGAAGCCATCATCGACAACCGCAGCAGGACGAATTCATGAGCAACGGCATGCTTTTCACCAATGCCCGCATTGTTGATCCCGCCCAGAATATGGATGAAACCGGCTCGCTGACGGTATTATCGCTGCCTGTGGCGCGGAATTCTCAAAGATCAACTTCAACAAAAATGTGAAATCCATTGATTGTAAAGGCAATTGCATCTTTCCAGGACTGATAGATGGTCGTGTGTTCATCGGTGAACCGGGCGCAGAACACCGTGAAACCATAGCCTCTGCAAGCGAGGCCGCTGCAGCTGGCGGTGTCACTTCGATGGTGATGATGCCCGATACCAATCCGGTGATCGATGATGTGGCGCTGGTCGAATTTGTCCGCCGCACTGCAGATGAAACGGCCAATGTAAATATCTACCCGACGGCGGCATTAACCCGTGGTCTTGCAGGCCAGGA
>QIIJ01000523.1 GCA_003232595.1 Aurantimonadaceae bacterium
CGGCAGCCGATGGCTACAATGCAATCGGCTTTCATTGCATCGGTAAAGGGAGCTGAGACCGCGCCTGAACCCACACCCTCCAGCAGCGCCACCACCGATGAAGCGTGGCACAGCCGGGTGCAATGATCGACATTGTTGGTGCCAAAACCCTGGCGGACCAGTTTTTGAAAGAGGTAGGCTTCCTCATTAGAACCCTTGGCCGAACCGAAGCCCGCCAGAGCTGCGCCACCGCGCGAATCGCGAATTTCTTTCAGACCGGACGCTGCCTTTTCCAGCGCTTCTTCCCATGTGGCCTCGCGGAAAACATCAAGGATATCCATCTTGCGCATGTCGATATCGGCCTGCTTGGGCGCGTCATCACGGCGTATCAGTGGTTTTGTCAGCCGCTCGGTTGACATGGCATAGTCAAAACCAAAACGACCCTTGACGCAGAGGCGGTTTTCATTGGCCGGGCCGTCGCGCCCGTCGACCTGAACAATTTTATTGTCTTTTACCCGCACCGTGGTCTGGCAGCCAACCCCGCAGAAGGGACAGACAGAATTTATTTCCTTGTCAAATTCATGCACTACGCGCGTTTTGCCTGCTTCATCCATCAGGCTCTTTTCATAGAGCGCCCCGGTCGGGCAGGCCTGCACGCATTCACCGCATGTGACACAGGTCGAAAGCCCCATGTCATCACCCAGATCAAACACCGGGAAGGTGCCCTGCCCGCGCCCGCCCATGCCGATTACATCATTAACCTGCACCTCGCGGCAGGCCCGCACACATAATCCGCAGGCTATGCAGGTATCAAGGTTGACTGCAATTGCCGGGTTGGTGATATCATGGCCATCAAGAGCCCGGTCACCAGCCAGCCGCCCACCAGCATTAATGCCAAACAAATTGGCCCACTGCCAGAAAGAAGACAGCCCGTCCGGCCCTTCTTCGGCCTTGCGCATGTCACTTGCCAACAATTCAAATACCATACGACGGGATTTATCTGCACGCTCCGTATCTGTGCGCACCACCATGCCCTCACCAACCTTGCGCTGGCACGAGGCGGCCAGCACCCGCTCCCCTTCGATTTCCACCATGCAGGCGCGGCAATTGCCATCGGCATTGTAACCGGGCTCATCAAGATGGCAAAGATGGGGAATGCGCGTCCCTTCCCGCTTCGCCACCTGCCAGATGGTTTCATGTGGTCCGGCGGCAATAGATTTACCGTTGAGGGTGAAAATGATCTGGTTGGTCATATTTTCCTCTTGATCAATAGTACCACATAAGTTACTATTTGCCATGGAACTGCGTGGATATATAGACGCGAACGGGCGTCGCGTATTCCGGCAATGGTATTCGAAATTGAATTCAGCCGCCGCCATGCAAATAAACCGGGCTTTGGACGATTTGCAGCGCGGGGCGGCAGGAAAGGCAAAATCGATTGGTCAAGGTGTTCATGAGTTACGCATTCATCATGGCCCCGGTTATCGTGTATATTTTGGCAATGATGGTGACTTATTGGTGATATTGCTCGGCGGTGGAACCAAAAAACGCCAGGAACACGACATTGCACAAGCAAAGGAAAGATGGCGTGAATACAAAAAACGAAAAAGCGTCCCAAATGAAATTGACGGAAAGTTATGACGACATCGTCAACGACAGAGCCAAACAGGACCGGGAATTCGCCGATGCACTTTTGAAGCACGGAATTCAGGATTTCATAGACGGAAATGTCGATTCCGGGAAATCCATGGTGCGGCAATACATCAACGCAACGATCGGGTTCGAACGCCT
>QIIJ01000317.1 GCA_003232595.1 Aurantimonadaceae bacterium
TTTCGACCAATGTCCCTGTTCAAAGGCTTGCCGCGCCTTTGAAACAGCCAAATCCACATCCTTACTATTGCAGGAAGAAATTTCGCAAATGATTTTACCGGTGGCCGGGTTGACAGTGAGCATTTTTTTGCCGTTGCCTGCATGAAACCTGCCATCGATAAATGCACTGCGCGGCGGATCAATCTCGGCGGCAATTGCCAGATATTCCTGGTGGGTCAGGAGGTCAGTCATTTGTGTCCTCTTTTTCGATGGCTTCAATCGCCGTATTCATGGCTCGAATGACTTGCGCAAGCTGGCGTTTATCGTCCTTGTTAAGCGGCTGCAAAGGCTTGCGTGGCGGGCCTGCGTCAAGGCCACCAAGTGTCAATCCATGTTTGATGCACTGGATAAATTTTCCACCCTGTTCGAGCACGCCCATCAAGGGCAACATGGCTGACATGATGCGTCGCCCCTTGCTAAAATCGCCATCCACAACACAGGCTTTATAAAGCGCAATATGAGCCTCGGGTGCAAAGTTAGATCCTGCACATACCCATGAGCGGGCTCCCCATGCGAAAAATTCCAAAGCCTGATCATCCATGCCGCAAGCAAGTTGGATATGAGGATAGTCCCGGGCCAGCATATGAAGTCGGTTAATGTCGCCTGAGCTTTCCTTGATAGCGCAAAAATTGGGGCTGCGCCCTAAACGGTCCAGGGTTTCCGCATCCATGTTTACACTCATTCGACCCGGGTAATTATACAGCATTGCTGGCATATTAACCGCCCTGTCGATGGCTAGCGCGTGTAGTGCGATCTCACGCGCTGTCGGGTATGCATAGGGCGGTGTAGCAACCAGGATAGCATCAGCCCCGGCCTCTTTTGCTGCCTTGGCAAAGACAATGCTGTCTTCGGTTCGAATAGCACCCGTGCCAACAATCAACGGCAACCTGCCTTTGATGATGTCACTGGCAAACGCCATCATTTCAATGCGCTCCCGGGGCGTTTGCGCATAGTATTCTCCGGTTGTTCCAGCAACAATAATACCGTGAACACCGACAGCGATAAGGCTTTCAATTAACTGGGCGAAGTTATCTTCGTTAATGGAGTAATCACCATTGTAAGGTGTTACTACCGGTGTATAAATACCTTCAAATTGCATTGTCATTTCCCGGTGCCAATCCAATAGCATCAGCGTTGACTATTTTGTATAATCTATGTGTACAATACTTTTCCTATCATCGCAATCAAATTTTAAGTAACCTGCAGTGGAATGACCCGTTGACGAGGCTATAAGAAAATTGCCAGGAACACGACTGAGAAGATGAGCAAAAAAGAAAAACTGTACAACGATCTAAAACGCCAAATTCTCACCATGGAGCTGGATCCAGGCATCAGCCTTGATGAAACCAGACTGGGCAAAAAATACACCCTGTCACGCACCCCTGTTCGAGATATTTTTCGCAGATTGGCAGGCGAAGGGTTTTTGAATATTGAAGAAAACCGTGGCGCTTTCGTATCGCCATTGACGTACAAAGCGCTGAGGGATTTTTTCCTGATCGCGCCACCGATTTATGCCGTAATTGCAAATTTAGCGGCACAAAACCGAACACCCGTACAACTCCTTGAGCTAAAGGACACGCAAACCAGATTTCGAAGTGCGATTGTGTCTGCAGAACCAGATCAGATGGCCTATTATAACAACCGTTTCCATTTGATCATGGGGCAAATGGCCGACAACCAATATCTTTGGCCGAGTTTGCAACGTTTGTTGATTGATCACGGCCGGA
>QIIJ01000419.1 GCA_003232595.1 Aurantimonadaceae bacterium
AATAATTCCACAACAGCAAAGGCCGCAGCAATGGCGAGTTCCAGTTCTTCCAAAATGCAGGTATCAGAAACAGATATCGCAATCGATATCAAGGATATGCACAAATGGTATGGCGACTTTCATGTGCTGAAAGACATATCCCTGCGGGTGATGCAGGGCGAGCGTATCGTAGTTTGTGGCCCGTCCGGTTCCGGTAAATCAACATTGATCCGTTGCGTCAACCGTCTGGAAGAGCACCAGAAAGGTACGATTTCGGTTGATGGGATTGAACTGACCAACGATTTGAAAAAGATCGACGAAGTTCGAAAAGAAGTGGGCATGGTATTCCAGCACTTCAATCTTTTTCCCCATTTAACGATCATGGAAAATTGCACTCTTGCACCGATCTGGGTCCGCAAAATGCCCAAGAAAGAGGCCGAAGAGGTTGCCATGCACTATCTTGAGCGAGTGAAAATTCCAGAGCAGGCGCACAAATATCCAGGTCAGCTTTCAGGTGGTCAGCAGCAGCGTGTGGCCATTGCCCGTTCACTTTGCATGAACCCGCGCATCATGCTGTTTGATGAACCTACTTCTGCACTTGATCCTGAAATGATCAAGGAAGTGCTGGAAACCATGGTTGGCCTTGCTGAAGACGGCATGACGATGATTTGTGTAACTCACGAAATGGGATTTGCCCGTCAGGTCGCCAACCGCGTGATCTTTATGGATGAAGGTCAGATTGTCGAGCAGAACGAGCCGGAAGAGTTCTTCACCAATCCACGCCACGAGCGTACAAAACTGTTCCTGAGCCAGATCTTGCATTAAGCTTGGGTGATATTGATGAACTGGAAGCGGCTGATTAAAGGATTAGTGGCTTTGGTTTTTGCACCACCACTACTCTATCTGCTTGCAATGGTTCCCGGTGCGATAGTTCCTGGCCAGACGACCGCCGACAGCCTGGCAGATACAGCCTCAAATTCATCGGCAAAGGTGCAGATTTATCTGCTGACCGGGTTACTGCACGCCGATATCGCAATTCCTGTCGATGCGGTTGTTCTCGAAAAATTCAGTTTCTTGAAACAGGCCGGAATTCCGCTCAATAACAAGGATTTGCGTTATCTTGTATTTGGCTGGGGCTCCAGGGAATTTTATACAATTGCAGGAACATATGCCGATGTTACGCTGGCTGCGACCGTAACAGCTATTACGGGGGATGATTCCGTCATGCATATTGTGCCCTCGGGCGGCATTACAGAAAACGCCGATGCAATTCCAGTGAAACTCAGCGCCAGTGGTTTTACGCGGATGTTATCGTTTCTGCGCCGGTCTTTTGCAGATGACAGTAACGGGAAACCATCATGGATGTCAGACAAAACCCACGGCTATGGCGACGTGTTTTATGAGGGCAGGGGAGGGTTCAATATTCTTGCACCATGCAATGTGTGGACAGGAGCAGCCCTGAGGGAGGCTGGTTTGCCCTTGGGCATCTGGACCCCGACCACGTACAGTCTTAAATGGTCGCTGAATATCCTGGCCGGTGACTACAATTGATCTGTCGCCTTAAGACTCATGGAATAATCAAGGTCTTCAGTCGCACCGAACCAGCGCAGTTTTTCGCGTAATGTAACCACCGAGCCAACGATGATCATCGACGGGCTTTCAAACTCTTCCGCCCGCACTTTGACTGCAAGGTCTTCAATCGTGCCGCAGACAATGCGCTGATCAGGTCTGGTGCCTTTTTCCACAACCGCAGCAGGGGTGTTTTTGTCGGCCCCGTGTTCAATCAG
>QIIJ01000435.1 GCA_003232595.1 Aurantimonadaceae bacterium
AACCAGAGGGCATGAAAAGGTTCCGTGGCAAGGACAAGGCGATTGTAAAAAGACGAACAATTACAACGCGGGCGCTTGAGGATTTGGATGGGTGGAATAGCACCAATTGAGTTGGTCTATTCAGCCCAGTCTTTGCTTCTTAGCAATACTTCACCCGAGCCTCCAGTCAGTTCAATGGCCGGTTTTAACCGGAAACTTATTCTACCCGGAATCAACAGAATTGTTTTTGTGCCAGACACAAGTTCAAAGCTGGACACTTCGGGATTTGAGTCAATAAACCCGGCAATTTTATCCAAAGGGTCCAGTGAAAATATAGTTTCATCCCCATTGTTAACGACAACTATTGCACGTTTTTCTACGCGTATCCACAATCCAGGTCGCAATTCTCTTCCAGGTGTAGTTTTTCTCCTGGGAAACAAACTAAATTTACTGTAAATCAGATCATAACCACTGGTAGAAACAAGCCCGGGCTTGAACTGGATGTTAGCCCTCCGGTTTCTGGCGTTCGCTTTGCGTGCGGCCTCAACACCAAATGCTGCTGCCAATTCGCGTCGCATCACATTCCGGTTTTCGAAGGTTTTTCCAGCAAACGGGTTTTCTTCAAGACCACTGGCAACCTCCTTGAGCTGTTCCAGCCCGTCCAGATCGCGAAGGCTGTAGAGAATACTTGATGCGCGGTTTCCCTGCTCTGCCGATACCTGAAGCTTGTCATTCAACAAACCGGCGAATTGCTGAACCTGGCTATTGATTGATATACTCTTCGCGCCCCAGGGGCCAAAACTTCCCAGCAGCAGGACAATCACCGTCAATGGTGCAGCACCCGGCAGCCAGTTTCTCAATTTTGGCGAAAATACTCATCAATCCACCAAATGCCGCAAGAAAATAACGGTCCGGGGTCATGCCATAATCACCGATGCGCAACCACAGTGCATAAAACAACAGCCCCATCGGCACAACAACTACGTAGGGCCAGAACCGCAGAAACGCCCGGCCGGAAACGGTCAACACCTCCTGCAATGGCAGCATCAGTTTCCAGAAAAAGATGATCAGCATACCATAGCCAATCACCATCCAGCCAATCTGGCCCTGGGGCACATCCCCGGTAATGACGATCTTGAGTGCATAGGCGTGAAGAATAAGCGCATAGACAGCCAACATCGGTGCAGCAAGGTAATCGCTCAACAAACGAAGGCCCGCAATACCATGATTGCTGCCATCAATAATGGGAAGCACATCAAAATCGCGTGGAATTCTCCCAAGGGCAAAAAGAGGACCGGCAGCAATCAGACTTACCGCCCAGACATGCTCGTAGATCCTGCCTGGTACATTGATACCAAACAGATAGTCGAGGCTGGCAAAGATAGCAGAAAGCCCTGCGGCAAAAACCAGTACCGCGATGAAGGCTAATCCAGCTGCAAATAATAGTCGTATGACAAAATACCAGAAACCCGCACTTGTGCCGCGAAACCAATGGGCGCCAACCAATACAGCACCAGCAAGGCCTGCTAAGAATGGTGCCTCTGCAATACCCGTATCTCCGATAAACCACACCAAAGAACCAGCCGACAGGCCGATAAGCAAAGCTGCAGCATTTTGATTGACGCGACCAGCGCTGCGGGAGTCCATGATCAGATATCCAACCAGGGATGCCATTGAGAACGCGGCCAGGGATGTGTATGTCTGGAAGGACACACTTCGACTTAATATGTTGAGATCAGCAATATCAAGATTTGCGATAACAGCCAAAAGCACCAGAGCGATGGCCGTGAGTGGAAATCGCTGGATGCCGTCAATGGCGGCACCAAGCAGAATTCTGATCAATCTGGATATCATCTGTAATTCTCCTGAAGGCTATTCAGCCGCATTATTTACCGTTGGTATAAGCTTCGGTAGGCCCGGACTACCTGCCAGTTCCGGATTTCGACGGACAAATTCCTGTTTTATAGCTTCCGATCCCATTGTTTCACCTTCATGTCGCCAGCCCGGTGGCCTGTATAGATAAGACAGGCGCTGCCCCACAGACAAGCCTGGTTGAGCTGCATCTTTAAACATCGCCACCCATTCATGAACAGCTACTTTGAACGGATTGAAAGTGCCTATATTTTTGACAATACCATAGCGCGGAAGCTCTTCTTCAAGCTCCGGCACAAAGGTGCCAAACAGCTTGTCCCAGACAATCAAAGTACCTGCATAATTGGCATCCAGATAACGCGCATTCGTGGCGTGATGAACCCGGTGATGGGAGGGCGTGTTCATCACCGCTTCAAACCACCGAGGCATTTTGTTGATCGCCTCGGTATGTATCCAGAACTGGTAAACCAGATTAAAACCGTAAATGAATGCAATAAATGCAGGGTGAAACCCGATCAACACCAGCGGTATTTTGAGAATAAACATGCCGGTAAAATGCCCGGTCCAGGACTGGCGCAAGGCGGTTGAGAGATTATAGTGCTGGCTTGAATGATGCACCACATGCTCGGCCCATACCCAGCGCACCCG
>QIIJ01000394.1 GCA_003232595.1 Aurantimonadaceae bacterium
TTGCGCACTGGGTGACGACCGGTCTGCCACTGGTGATCGCCGCACCTTTGTTTGGCCTTTTTATGAATATGCAGCCGATTGGAATTGCTGCAACTATTGCAACACTTCTTGCAGGCACACCGGCCATCACATTTGTTGGTGCGGTTGGCGCAGCTGTAACTGTAACCTTGCCGAGAGGCGGTATGTTGCTGGCAGTGCTGGTTCTGCCCTGGACCATCCCGGTCCTGATTTTCGGGGTAAGTGCCGCCTATGGAGCAGTTGAAGAACCAGCTCCATTTCTGCCACCTTTTATTATATTGTGTGCCTTGAGCCTGTTCTATGCTGTTATCGGCACCCTTGGGGCCGGCGCTGTCTTGCGCCAGTCAAATCATTAATCAAAAGGGCTGCCCTGTGACAAAGTTGTGTTTGGGCACCAATTGATCACAGAACTGCACCAGTCTATATAGATATCATGAGTGATGCTTCTGTCAGTATAGGTACCCGGCCAAGCCTGCGCGATCTCGCCAATCCGACGCGGTTTCTAAGGCTGGTTCACCTTATGCTGCCGTGGCTTGTAATCATCACCGCCGCACTCTTTGCAGTTGGTATTTGGCTAAGCTTTGCCGCCCCTGAAGACTATCAACAAGGCAGAACCGTGCGTATCATGTTCATCCATGTGCCTGCCGTGTGGAGTGCCATGTTTGCCTATATTGTGATGGTATCAAGCGCGCTGGGCGTCCTGGTATGGCGGCATCCACTTGCTGACGTTGCGGCCCGTGCGGCCGCTCCATTGGGTGCAGGATTTACGTTTCTCGGGCTGGTTACCGGTTCTATCTGGGGCAAACCCATGTGGGGCACCTGGTGGGTTTGGGATGCACGGCTGACATCGTTTCTGGTTCTGTTCATTATTTATCTGGGCCTGATCGCTCTTTGGCGTGCAATCGAAGAGCCCGCAGTGGCAGCCAAGCCTGCCGCAGTATTTATTCTTGTTGGTGGCATCAATATTCCGATCATCAAGTTTTCAGTGGACTGGTGGAATACCCTTCATCAGCCAGCCAGCGTCTTCAAAATGGATGGGCCTTCATTGTCACCTGAATTTCTTTGGCCTTTGCTTGTCATGGCCGTTGCCTATTCATTTGCATTTTTAACCATGCATCTTATGGCCATGCGTAACGAAATTCTGCGCCGGAGAATCCGGACATTGCAGATAACTGCAGCCCGCAGGGCAGAGCACAGGGGAGCACCCTCCCAATGATGGAAATCTTCAACGAAAAATACTTTGCTTATGTGGCATCGTCCTACGGAATAACCTTCCTGATATTTGCTGTATTTGTGGTTTGGACTCTTGTGCAGCATCGCGCTTACCAGAAACATCTGGCCGGGCTTGAAGAACAGGGGATTACCCGACGCTCCGCCAGCAAACCTTTTCAAGGTGATCAACAATGAGTGAAGAAATTTCTGAAGCGACGCCAAACAAAAAGAACATGCGCATTCTACTGGCGCTGCTCCCCTTGTTGCTTTTTGCAGCTCTTGCGGGGGTGTTTTTCAAGCAGCTTGTTGGTGGCAGTTTATCGAGCAATATCCCCTCCGCCCTGCTCGGCAAGACAGCACCACAATTTGACATGCCTGCCCTCGACGGGCTCAACCGCAATGGTGTACCGGTGCCCGGTTTAAAAACCGAAGATCTGATGGGCAAATTCAGCGTCGTCAATGTCTGGGCCTCGTGGTGTGTGCCATGTCGTCAGGAACATCCGATATTAATTGAACTTGCCAAGGACAAAAGA
>QIIJ01000050.1 GCA_003232595.1 Aurantimonadaceae bacterium
ACGAAAGATCGGATCTGGCAGTTCTGCGTATTCTGTCTGATGAGCGGTTTCCAAAAGTACAGCTGGGAAATTCCGAAAGCCTTGAGGTTGGTGACATTGTATTGGCGATCGGCAATCCGTTTGGTGTTGGTCAGACTGTTACCAGCGGCATTGTATCAGCCCTTGCCCGACCGAGCCTCGGCAAGGGTGATTTCGGGTTTTTCATTCAGACGGATGCCTCGATCAATCCGGGTAATTCCGGTGGCGCACTGGTTGATATGCAGGGTCGGCTGATCGGCATCAACACGGCGATATTTTCGCGCTCCGGTGGCTCGAACGGCATTGGTTTTGCCATCCCGTCAAAAATGGTTGAAGTGGTTCTGCGTTTTCGGCTGCAAGCGGCAGCGACCGGCTCATCCGTCCGTGGATTGGTGCCGATTTTCAAAGCCTGACCTCGGATATCGCCGAGAGCCTGGGCATGCGCAAGGCCCGCGGAGCTCTGGTAGCAGGCGTAGCGGATGACAGCCCGGCCCAACGTTCGGGATTGCGGGTCGGTGATGTTGTTCTCAACGTCAATGGTAACCAGATCCAGCATGTCGACGCGCTGGGTTACAGGCTTGCAACCATTGGCATTGGCAAGGTGGCGGAATTTGAAGTGCTGCGGCGTGGCGCAATCAAGACGCTAAAGGTTGCCCTGTCATCGGCACCGGAATCCACCCCGCGTGATGACCGCACAATAAAGGGCAGGTCGCCGTTTTCAGGGATCACAGTTGCCAATCTGTCGCCGGCACTGGCAAGCGAAATCGGAATGAGAGGCGATAAAAAAGGTGTTGTTGTTTTGTCGGTGCAACGCGGCTCGCTGGCCGCAAGGTTCGGACTAAGATATTTTGCTTGAGGTCAACAATGAAAAAATCAGATCCAGCCGACAGCTGGATAAACTTGCAGAAGAACGACCCCGCTCCTGGCGATATTCAGTTGATCGCGGTGGAAGAATTTTGCGGCAAGTTGTGCGCTGATCGGAAAACTTGTGAGCGATCTGTTTCAATCAGGCAATGAGGTTGAGAATCAGCCCGGATCAAACAACCGTCCATTGGCTGACCGTCTTCGACCGAAACATCTTGATGAAGTTGTCGGTCAGGACCATCTGCTTGGCACCAATGGTGCCCTGTCGCGCATGGTTGATGCAGGGCAACTGGGCAGCATGATCTTCTGGGGTCCGCCCGGCACCGGCAAAACAACCGTTGCACGCCTCCTGGCCCGGAATGCAGCATTGAATACGGAACTGGCGTTTGAGCAGATATCGGCAATTTTTACCGGCGTGGCTGATCTGAAAAAATGCTTTGAAGCGGCCCGGATGCGCCAGACCAACGGACGGGCAACTCTTTTATTTGTTGATGAAATTCACCGGTTCAACCGGGCGCAGCAGGATTCCTTTTTGCCGGTTATGGAAGACGGTACGATTGTTCTGGTTGGTGCCACCACCGAAAATCCGTCCTTTGAACTCAATGCGGCCCTTTTATCGCGCGCACGGGTGCTGACTTTCAAGCCACACGACAATGACAGTCTGGCTTTGCTGTTATCCCGGGCAGAGGCGGCTGAAGACAAAAGACTGCCGGTAAACGATGAGGCCCGCGCCGTTCTGCTGCGCATGGCCGATGGTGATGGGCGCTCCATCCTTTCCCTTGCCGAGGAAGTCTGGCGGGCGGCACGCGGGGGGGAGGTTTTTGATGCCGAGGCCATTCAGAACATCCTGCAACGTCGTGCGCCGGTCTATGACAAGGGACAGGATGGCCACTACAATCTCATTTCAGCCCTGCACAAGGCTGTGCGCGGATCGGACCCGGATGCAGCACTCTATTATCTTGCGCGCATGTTTGATGCCGGTGAAGCGCCGCTGTTTCTTGGCCGGCGTCTGGTGCGCATGGCTTCAGAAGATATTGGCCTTGCTGACCCCCAGGCGCTGGCCGTGGCCAATGCGGCCAAGGACGCCTATGATTATCTTGGATCACCCGAGGGGGAACTCGCCCTGGCCCAAGCCTGCGTCTATCTTGCAACCGCTCCAAAATCAAACGCACTCTACAAAGCTTTCAAATCAGCCATGAGGTCGGCAAAGGAAAATGGCTCCCTGCCGCCGCCCAAACATATCTTGAATGCACCGACAAAGCTTATGAAGTCAGAAGGGTATGGCGAGGGTTATCGCTACGATCATGATGCACCGGAAGCCTTTTCCGGCCAGGACTATTTTCCCGAAGCACTGGGGCGTCAGAATTATTATCAACCAGTAGAACGTGGTTTTGAGCGAGAAATCAGGAAACGGATGGATTACTGGGTGAAACTGAGGCGTGAACGGGGAGATTAGCTGCTGATCAGCAACTGACAACAGTACGTGGGAACGTATCCCAATACTCTCTCTACCGTCACCCCGGAATCGCTCCAGCGATATCCGGGGCCTACCATGCACATCCACAATAACGGGATGATAGAACAGTATCCGGAACGGGTTGTGCAAGAGTTTAAGCTGATTTTGTCTCACGGCTGT
>QIIJ01000516.1 GCA_003232595.1 Aurantimonadaceae bacterium
CCAGGTGTCATCGGCCTTGACGGAGAAATGCTCGACCGCCCACACCTGCGCCGGGCCGAAACTTTGCTGGCGCAAATTCGCAGCCTTGGCAAGCTGCCTTAAATCGTCGTCTGTTAAGAACTTTCATCTTGCGGAGATGATTGATGTTTCTTTGGTTTTCACCTGATTAATATTGCAAGAAAGTGATCAGTTGATGGTCTTTTCCTTGCGATTTGGGATTCATTTTTTGCGTGAATTGTGATTCAATTGCGACCTCTCATCAGGAGGTTTCAATGCGCCCGAAGAAGCATCAAAAGGCCCGCCACGACGATCTTTTCCGCTCCCGGCTCGACCAGATCATCAACATGAAGCACGAGCTGGTTGTTCTCGCCGACAAGATCGACTGGAACTGGCTGGATGATCAATTGGCCGATTGTTTTTCTGCTGAGGGGCGACCGGCGGAACCAGTACGCTTCATGATTGGCATGTTTTTGTTGAAAGAAACATTCAATCTTGCCGACGAACAGGTGTGGGATCGCTGGATCAATGATCCCTATTTTCAATATTTTACCGGCGAAGAGTTTTTCCAGCACGCCCTGCCACATGAGCGTTCCGGCATGAGCCACTGGAGGAAGCGGATTGGTGACAGGTTGGATATCCTGTTGCAAGAAACCCTGCGCATTGCCTGCGATACGGGTGCCTTGAAGAAGCGCGATCTTGCGCGTGTTACGGTGGATACCACCGTGCAGGAGAAGAATGTCGCTTTCCCCACCGATGCAAAGCTGCTGAACACGGCGATCCAGAAATTGGGTGAGCTTGCAAAAACCCACAGCGTCCCTCTGCGTCAGTCCTATACGCGCCTTGCTGCAAATGCAGCGATGATGGCCGGGCGTTATTCCCATGCCAAACAGTTCAACCGCCGGAATGCAAGGATCAAATTCCTGCGCACCAGATTGGGCCGTTTAATACGTGATATCCGCCGCAAGATTGAAGACCGACCGGACCTGCTCCCGAGCTTTGATGGTGCATTGGTGAGAGCTTCGCAAATCAAACGCCAATTCAGGGGCCAGCGTGGGCCAAAAATCTACTCATGGCATGCTCCCGAAGTTGAATGTATTGGAAAAGGCAAGGCCCACAAGCCCTATGAGTTTGGTGTCAAGGTCTCGCTCACCACCACCAACAAACGCTGCAAAGGGGGGCAGTTTATCCTCCACGCCAAAGCGCTTCCAGGCTCTCCCTATGATGGCCACACACTTGGCGAGGTGATCAAGGAAACCGAAGCCCTCACCGGACGTGAAGTTGAACGCATCTATGTCGACAAGGGCTATCGCGGCCACAATTACCCAAACCCGCACCGGGTGTTCAAATCAGGCCAAAAACGTGGTGTTCACGGCCAGATAAAGAAAGAGCTCCGCCGACGATCCGCCATCGAGCCGGTTATCGGCCATTGCAAAAGCGATGGTCACATGGGCCGAAACTTCTTGCATGGCAGACTGGGCGATCAGATCAACGCCGTCATGAGTGCCGTTGGATACAATATGCGTATCATCCTCAAGTGGTTGAAGAACCTTTTGGGCAAATTCATCGCAGCAATCATGATAATGATCAGCACAAATTTACCGCTCAAAACGCCTTCTTAACAATCGACTAATTAATTTGGCTTTGATTGTTATCTGAATTTACCCTAATTTTCCAGGCACCCGTCCTTATCAGGATAATTATCCGCGATGCACAAGCCCTTAGGGTTTGCTAAGCCGCAACAGTCATCTTCAGACC
>QIIJ01000057.1 GCA_003232595.1 Aurantimonadaceae bacterium
CCAGCCAACGAATCGGCAGGCATTGAGGTTCTTCAATAGGCACGCCAATGATGATCTCTTTGTTAATCTGCGATGCCAAAATATCCGCCCCATAATCCGGGTCAATCAGTATCGCAAGTTGACTCCGAGAATCTTGTTGTCGCGCCACTTGAAAACCGGAAAAAACTTGCTCTTTAAATGCCTTAATGAGGGATCGCTTTTTGCCTGCGGTCTCACAGCTCTTCCGGAATTGTTCCCGGTGATCAAAGGCCAAGACAAAAAAATCATGCTCAATGGCAGGCCCTAAGCCTGAGCGTCTATGTCGCAACGCAATCTCCATGTCGCAACGCAATCTCCCGACCTTGCAGTAAATTGGCTTGCTCATCAAAATGTTGTAAAAAATAATCCAATTCTTCCTGATTGGGCATCGCAGGTGCGCATCCATGCCGTGAGACCACGATCGCACCGCAGGCATTCGCCCTTTGCATACAGCTTTGCCACGATGCATTGCTCAGCCAGCCGGATAAAAAACCACTCATAAACGCATCTCCTGCCCCCAGCACATTCAAAACCGTCACAGGATACGGCTCGGCGGTAATGGGCTGATCATTTTCTTTGAGATAGATCTGACATCCTTGAGCACCGGTCTTGACGACGACAGGCGCAGGAACTAAACGATGGATATTTGCCAATGCTTGGGCCAAGGATTCAGCGCCACCTGCAATGAGAATTTCCTCTTCAGTACCGACAATCAAATCACATTTGGGCAGGATCTCTTGATAGTGGCGGGAGACCTCTGCCGCAATCTGATAACGGCTTTCCCCGTCACCCGGCGTGGTCAAGGTCGATAGTCAATATCCAGGATCACCGCAGTCTGTGTGCTCTTTGCCAAATCCAGGGCATGATGGCTGGTGATTCGCATTTCGGGCGTAGAAAACCCGGTACCGGTGACCAGGAGGGCCTTACTTTGTCGAAAAAAATCTGCGTTGCAATCACGGGTTTTCAGTTGCATGTCTGCACAATTTTGTCGATAAAAAATCAGAGGGAAATGTTCGGGTGGATCAATACCCAGGATCACCAGACCGGTTAAATGTTTGTTTGTTGTTCGCAAATAATCTGTGTTGACGGCTTCCTTTTGAAGTGTTTCTTTCAAGAAGACCCCCATCTCATCCTGTCCGATACAGGACAAGATGGCACTGTGCAATGCAAGACGAGCAGTGCCCACGGCAATATTTCCGGCACAGCCCCCTAGGGATTTTCGAAAGGTCTGGGCCTCTGCGAGTCTTGCACCGATCTGTTCGGCGTAGAAATCCACTGCGACCCGGCCCATGCAGATCAGATCAAGGGGTCTATTGTGATCAAAGTTCATGTTGTTCGGGGTGCTCATAATCAATTCGTACAGGCTGATGATTTTTCAAGGATTGTTTGGCTGCGTGACCAATGATCACAGGGATCAAACCATCCTGGCCATCGACCGCGACCGCTTGTTTGTGGCGAATCGCATGAAAAAAACTCTGAAGTTCGGCCCGGTAGGAAACCTGATAGCGCTCCAGGAAAAAGTGCAGGGGCAAGTCGTGTTTCACGGTATCTGCCGTGGCCCATTCGGTTTGCGTGGCGCTGACATTTTTGGCCATGATCTTGCCTTTGCTGCCAAAGACCTCAACACGCTGATCGTATCCGTACACGGCCTGGCGGCTATTGTCGATCACACCCAGGGCGCCATTGGCAAATGTGAGTTGGATGATTGCCGTATCCACATCTCCCAGTTCTGTGACTGTCGGATCGATTAACGCGGCTCCCGTGGCATAGACCTCGGTAATTTCACTGCCCGCTAAAAATCGTGCCATGTCAAAATCATGAATACTCATATCCAGAAAAATGCCGCCGGAGCTGCTGATATAGTCATGAGATGGCGGTTCCAGATCTCTTGAGGTGACATGAATCATATGGGGTTCGCCAATGCCACCTTCCTGTACGACGCGCTTGACCCTGGCGAAATTGGGGTCGAAACGGCGGTTAAATCCGACTTGAAGCAGTACCCCGGTTTGTTTTGCAGTGGCTAAAGTCTGTTGAATGGCCTTGATGTTTAAAGCAAGGGGTTTTTCACAAAAGATATGTTTGCCTGCGGCGGCGGCTTGCTGGATGAGTGGAAGATGTGAGGGGGCGGGGGAGCAGATTAAGACGGCATCGATTTCGGGATCATTAAAAATGCCCTGGGCATTAACGTCGGTATGGGCGATTGGCAGGGTATTGAGCCAGGTCGTATCCAGTTTGATGTCTGTAATTGCCTTGAGACTGATTTGGGGGAAATAATGGATGATATTTTCAGCATGAAGTTGTCCAATGCGACCGGCTCCGATGATGCCGATGCCAAGGTTTTTTTTCGTTTGATTTTTCACAATCCCGATTTCACCTGCCGCTCCACATAATCCGATTGAATTCCGTCTTTGCCGGAACCGCGTCCGTAATAATTCCATTCCGGAAAATTAAA
>QIIJ01000501.1 GCA_003232595.1 Aurantimonadaceae bacterium
GTGAAAAGCCGAATACCGCCCGTCCCGGCTCTTTGATGCAACCGGCTGATCTTGAGGTTCTTCGAAAAACCGTCGAAGAGGCGGTTGACCGAAAAGTAAGCGAACTCGAGTTTTCGTCCTACCTGATGTATCCAAAGGTTTTTGTTGATTATGCAGCAGCCCAGGAAAACTACGGCCCGACCAGCATGCTTGAAACACCGGTTTATTTTTACGGTATCAGGCCCGGCGATGAGATCATGGCCGAGATTGAAAAAGGCAAGACGCTTGTCATCCGCTGCCTTGCTGTCAGTGAAGCCGATGACAAGGGCATGGTGACCGTATTTTTTGAACTGAACGGACAGCCGCGCCGTATTCGTGTGCCTGACCGTGCCCATGGTGCCTCTTCGATAGCAGCCAGACCCAAGGCCGAACCGGGCAATGAGGCCCATGTGGCAGCCCCCATGCCCGGTGTTGTTTCGACGCTGGCAGCAAAGGCCGGCAGCGAGGTGAAGGCTGGCGATGTATTGTTATCGATTGAGGCGATGAAAATGGAAACGGCACTTCACGCCGATCGCGATGGCGTCATCGAAGAAGTGCTGGTCAAAACCGGTGACCAGATAGATGCCAAGGATTTGCTGGTGGTTTTCGCAGTCTAGTGGATCTATGGGTACCATTTGTCCCGAACAATCCACTAGGCAGGTCTTTCCGCCAGCATCATGTAATTTACATCCATGTCTGTGGAATAGTTCCAACTGTCGAGCAACGGGTTGAAAAACACCCCTGTCTTGTCGGTCACCTGCATGCCCGAGGCCAAAATCGGCTGTTCAAGTTCGGCGGGCTTGACCAGTTTTTCATAAGTATGTGTGCCGCGCGGCAGCCAGCGCAGGACATTTTCCGCCATGAAAATTGCCAGCATCCGTGCTTTTTGAGTGCGGTTAATAGTGGCGACAAACATTAAACCGCCGGGACGCACCATCTGGCAGCACTTTTCCATGAACAGCGAGACATCGGCCACATGCTCGACAACTTCCATGTTGAGTACCACATCGAAATTTTCTCCGGCTTCTGCCAGTTCCTCGGCTGTTGAGGCACGGTAGTCCACCGTTAATTTTGATTGTCTGGCATGTGTTCTGGCAACTTCGATATTAACCGGGGACGGGTCAACACCCACCACATCCGCGCCCATGCGGGCCATGGGTTCCGACAACAGGCCCCCACCACAGCCGATATCAAGTATCCGAAGGCCCGCAAGGGCATTGTGTCCATTGATATCGCGGCCAAACCGGGCACAGATTTTTTCACGAATATAGGCAAGCCGAACCGGATTGAACTTGTGCAGAGGACGAAATTTACCAACCGGGCTCCACCACTCCGCTGCCATGGCGGAAAATCGATCAACTTCAGACTGGTCTATGGTGGTTTGGGGCATAGCTATTGTCACTCGTGTTGCGAACTTTGATATTAGATCAGGCCGCAATGCCTAAATGTCAAGGATTGGCGAAAAATGGGGATAGGTTTTACAGTTCCTCACCAATCCCCACCCACTCTCGTTGTGCGCCTTTAAATCCAGGCCTGCCGAGAGGCGAACCAGATGGATGGCTGTGTTATCTGATAACCTGTTGTTTTTGCTTGCATTGCGCGCCCAACCCCTCGCCCTTTGACAGGCTCAGGATGAGCAAGTCAGAAGATTTGGCCAACCAAATAATAATTTTTCAGCAAAAAACCTATCCGCATTATTCCCCAATTATGTAGACTGGGTCCATCGCCTCG
>QIIJ01000136.1 GCA_003232595.1 Aurantimonadaceae bacterium
CCCTGGCAGCGGATACTTACTCACCTGTGCCAGTCAAGATCGCCAATCCTATTGAGGTGCCCGTATTTCTGGAAAAATTGTTGGCCGAGTTCAGAGCCCATTTCAAAAAGAGTTGAGTGATTTCAGCCAGTTGTGATTCCGTCGGATAGGATGATTCGATGGAGACACCTAATGGCCTGGACCAAAATCACTCGTGCTCACTATGAGCGCAAAGCTTGCCGCTATTCAACCGACCTGACCGACGAAGAATTTGCGATTATGGAGCCGTATCTTCCCACCGCCAAACCCCTTGGCCGGCCACGCAAGACTGATTTACGTGAGGTCGTGAATGCCATTCAATATGTTCTGCGCACAGGTTGCCCGTGGAACCTGCTGCCGAAGGATTTCCTGCCAGCAGGCACAGTTTACGGGTATTTCCGACGCTGGCAGATGGACGGCATCTGGGCGTCAATGCATCATGCCCTGGTGATGCGCATGCGCGAACATCTGGGCCGGGAAGCGAGCCCGTGCGCCGGGATCATCGACAGTCAATCGGTCAAGACCACTGAAAGTGGCGGAATTTCCGGCTTTGACGCGGGCAAGAAAGTGAAGGGCCGCAAACGCCATATCGTCGTCGATACCGAAGGTTTGCTCCTCACCATCCTTGTCCATGCGGCGTCAATACAGAACCGCGACGGGGGAGCCGATACGCTCAAGGCGGTTCGCAAACGCTTCCCCTTTCTGCAACTCATCTGGGCCGATGGCGGCTACCGGGGCGCGAAATTCAAAACTGCGTTCGACAAAATCGCCGCGTGGAAACTGACTATCGTCAAACGCTCCGATGACCACACTGGCTTTCAGGTTCTGCCCCGCAGATGGGTTGTCGAGCGCATCCCCGATCGGGTCGAGGACAGGCTCTTCGCCTGGATCGGGCGCAACCGAAGAATGGCAAAGGATTTCGAACGCCTCATCGAAACCGCAACAGCCTACATCCTCATCGCCATGATCCAACTCATGACACACCGTATCGCAAGGCTATGATTTCATTCATATCATTTCAAAACGGACTCTGAGAATTGAAACACTTTGAGAATTGAGGCACTATAGAAAAAATATTCCATAAATAAAGCCTGCGCGAAAAGCAGGTTGTCTAAAATTTTCTATTCTGTTTTTCGCAAGAAATGTTTGTTTAGTGAAAGCAATTCATATGAATAAATCTCGTTTGTTTGAAGCCATATCTGATTGGTTGCTTGAGCGAGCATTAATCCATGTGCCGATTACAAATACTATCCAAGAACTTGGAAACAAAATCGTCGAAGGAGGCGGTGCTTTTATAATGCATCCTGTTCTTGGGGCACTAGACATTACATGGGATGCAGAAAACGACACTTGCACGAGTAAAATGCACGCCCGAAAAGACTTGTTGAATGTGCCCGACTTTAACAACGCACCATTTTATCATATGAGTGCTAGCAATATTCCATTCATGCGCTTCAAACTGTCAAACGATCAAGAGCGCGAAGAATTTCCACTCCTGGAAAGGCTGCATGAGAGTGGTATGAATGATTATGTTGCCCTTAGTGCCAGCTTTGGAAAACCAATAGCATTCGATTTTGATACACCCGAGAGCCTGAGCCAAAATGCATGCATGTCGTTTGCTACGAGCAGAATGACAGGTTTTTCAGATCAGGATATTGAAAATATTCGCAGTCTCAGACGCCCATTAGGTCTGGCAATAAAATCGACGCTTTCCGAGAGCTTTGCCAAAGCGCTGGTTGAGACTTATCTCGGGCGCCTTTCAGGAGGTAATGTACTTTCAGGCCATATCCAGAAAGGCGATGCGAAGCTGATAGATTGCGTCATATGGTATAGCGACATGCGGGGTTCGACAGCTCTAGCATCCAATCTGGACATTGATGCTTATTTTCACACGCTTAATGACTATTTTGATTGCACCGCTGGCTCGGTGCTTGACCATGGTGGCGAAGTTCTGAAATTTACAGGAGATGGCATCATGTCTATTTTTCCGATCGATGATGTCATGCGCCCAGTTAAAGACATGTGCAACGCGGCGATGATGACCGCACAAGAATCTCTTTCGCGTATGCAAGCACTAAATGAGAAACTTGATTCTCAAGGACATGAACCAATAGGGCTTGGCATCGGGCTACATGTAGGCAAAGTCATGTACGGCAATGTTGGCATTGATCGTCGCATGGATATGACCGTTACAGGACCAGCTGTAAACGAAGCAGCTCGGATGGAATCACTTTGCAAACCACTAAAAATTCCGATCATTACTTCGCAGGAATTCAAAAGCGCCTTTGATGGCAATCTGACCAGCCTGGGGCACCATAAACTCAATGGGATTGCACCTGAAATGGAAGCGTTCACACTCAGTAATCTTGCAAAATAATTGTGGTTGCAGACGTACCAAAAAATAATTGTTGATATAACTGGCGGTCTTAACCTTGAAGCCAAGACGCAACCCAAAATGACTGATCCGGGTCAATATCTTCCTATAATTGATTAGAAAACTATCCAGGTTGCGACATCCTCAATTTGGTAGATGTGGGCCCAAAGCGGCCTTCTGACCGTCGCAAAACCCGTCATTACCGCGGTAATTCCAGCAGATCGGCAGCGGTCAGTACCGTGTGATCGAACAATTCCCTAAACATTAAGGCCCGGTGCAGGGCGTTCGTGCAGGACCGCGCGGCGGAAGCGGTAGAGCTTGGCCGGCCGGCCGCCGGTGCGCGAGAGGCGTTTCCCGGTCGGCTCCACCACACCACGGCTTTCCACCAGGCGGCGGAAATTCTGTTTGTGCAGGTGCAGGCCCAGAAGGGATTCCACTGTGCGTTGCAGGGCCAGAAGGGTGAAGGTCGCGGGCAGAAGTTCGAAGATCACCGGGCGGTATTTCAGCTTGGCCCGCAGGCGGCCTATGGCGGTGGCGAG
>QIIJ01000428.1 GCA_003232595.1 Aurantimonadaceae bacterium
GGCGGGTTGTGTTTTATGGCTATCTGATCAGCGCCATGGCATTTTTTATATTGCCGTTTGTTACGGTAAGCTGGGCAGTCTATGCCGGGGTAATATTCTATATTATCGGCTGGGGCAGTGCGTCCCCTGCCCTGCAGGCAATGATGTCGAAGGTGATCCCGGAAGACCGTCAGGGCATGCTGCAAGGTACTTTGTCGAGCGTTAACAGCCTGGGCCTGATCATCGGGCCTTTGATGGCCAGCCAGGTTTTTGCTCTCTTTGCCGGGAGATATCTTTCATTTGGTTATCCCGGTGCGTGGTTTTTCGTGGGCTCGGGTTTGTTTCTTTTGGCCATGCTGGCAATCGCAATTGATACACGGCGTGCTGTCGGCATGTCTGAATTTCAATCGAAATAAATCGCGAATCAATCCTTTTCGAAGACTGCAATGTGTCAACAGGATTTTTACAATTTATTTATCGGTGGAGAACTTTGTTGATGGGCATTCGGGATTTCCCCCTGTCATAGTCAACAGGCCGTTATTTTCCGCGCTTTGTGCAGTCTGGATAATGTAGATCATCACCAGCACCATATCTGGTAGCGCAAATTTTCCTCACCACAACGTCTTGACGAAAAAATGCGAGTCGGAGTAGTTTGGCCACCGTTGTGTTATTCGAACTGATTGTATTGTATTGAACTCGGTCAGTCGAAAAATAACCAAATCTGTATAGCGTAAGTTTTGAGACAAGCCTGTCGATGGGGTATCGGCGGGATGCGGATAATTGCGGTTTGCAGACTGGTTATAAAAAAGTAACAATTCTGTTGGTAAGAGTTTGTTAATACTATATCTAGTAGCCTTGATCTGACAGAACACAACATAGCGGCAATTGCTGCATTCTTGATGAGGGGCTAAAACTCATTCGAGGCAACAGGAGTGAGCTTGGGTTCTGTCATTTTGTGGCGGAAAACGGGCAAAAAGCGTCATTGTGTGCTATGATGATCCTCATCATGCGGGACAATTGGTGTTGAATAGTTGAGTGAACAACAAACCCAAGAATTACGGCTTAGGAAAATCGGGCATGAAGATTACAAGACACTACACAAAAGCAGGGAAATCCCCTTATGCGGACATCAAATTCCGCAATACGACCAGCGAGATCAGAAATCCCGATGGCTCTATTGTGTTTCGTCTTGAAAACATTGAAGTGCCGGCGAGTTACAGCCAGGTGGCCAGCGATATTCTGGCCCAGAAATACTTCCGCAAGGCCGGCGTGCCAGCATGCCTTAAGAAGGTTGAGGAAAATACAGTTCCCTCATGGCTGTGGCGTTCTGAAGAAGATGCCGTTGAAATGGACGAACTTCCTGAAGAGGAGCGCTATGGTTCTGAAATGTCCGGCAAGCAGGTTTTTTCACGTCTGGCTGGCACATGGACCTATTGGGGCTGGAAAGGCGGTTATTTTGACACCGAAGAAGACGCCCGCGCATTCTATGATGAACTTTGCTATATGCTGTGTACCCAGAAGGTGGCACCCAATTCGCCTCAGTGGTTCAACACCGGCCTGCACTGGGCCTACGGCATTGATGGTCCGGCACAAGGACATCACTATGTGGATTTCAAGACCGGCAAGCTGACCAAGTCCAAAACCTCCTATGAACACCCGCAACCCCATGCCTGTTTTATTCAGTCGGTGGGTGATGATCTGGTCAATGAAGGCGGCATCATGGACCTTTGGGTGCGTGAGGCGCGGCTGTTTAAATACGGTTC
>QIIJ01000001.1 GCA_003232595.1 Aurantimonadaceae bacterium
ATTGATGTTAAAGCGGTGGGAGCAATTATCTATGAGGAAGCGCGGGACGGCGATCTGTTTCCCCATCTCTATCAACCCCTGATGCTTGCCCATGTATTGTGGGTCAAACCATTGTTGTTGAATAAAGACGGCAACCACATCATTCCGGCACTGTAATCGTGAAAGATGTTCTGTTTTCAAGATTTCTAAAACCTGCGCTGTTCGCGCTCAAGCCGGAGCGGGCGCATGAGTTTTCTGTACGCGGATTGCAGTCCGGGTTGGTGCCTGCCTGCCCGAAGATTGATAATCCCGGACTGAAAATCCGACTTGCCGGACTGGAATTCCCGAACCCTCTCGGTATTGCTGCCGGTTATGACAAAAATGCTGAAGTTCCCAACCAGCTGTTGAAGCTGGGGTTCGGGTTTACTGAAATAGGCACTGTCACGCCGCGACCACAACGGGGCAATCCACACCCGCGGATTTTCCGGCTCACCAAAGAGCAGGCAATCATCAACCGGCTTGGTTTTAACAATGACGGCCATCAAAAGGCGCTTCAACGCCTTAAACTGAGGCCTGTTGATGGCATTTTGGGCATTAATATCGGTGCGAACAAGGACACACCTGATTTTATCGAAGATTATGTTCTAGGCATTGAGGCATTTGCTGAAATTGCGGATTATTTTACGGTCAATATATCGTCGCCCAACACCCCCGGCCTGCGCGATCTTCAGGCAGGGGCATTGTTGGAAAAACTGCTGACACAGGTGCTTTCAGCGCGTGATAAGGCTGGTTCTGTACCGGTGTTTCTGAAAATTGCACCAGACCTCAATGATCGGGAACTCGACGAAATCGCCGACGTGGTCAATCGTTCAGCACTTGACGGCGTGATTGTTTCAAACACAACGTTGGCACGCAGTGAGGTGATCCAAAATCCGGTTTCAATGGAAGCCGGTGGCCTTTCCGGTCGGCCTTTGTTTCGCAAATCTACCATCATTCTCGCCCGCATGCGCCAGCGGCTTTCGTCTAATCTGCCGATCATTGGCGTTGGCGGTGTCGACAGTGTTGAGACGGCCATCGACAAAATCGAGGCCGGCGCAAGTCTGGTGCAACTTTATACCGGCATGATCTATCAGGGTCCGGGATTGCCGGGGCGGATTGTCAAAGGCCTTGGGGATTATCTGAAACAGCAGAAACTGAATTCAATTTCACAGATTATCGGCACTAAAACCGACCAATGGGCCAGCGAAAAAGAATAATTGGGAGCAGAAATATGAAAGTCACCATCTGGCATAATCCGCGCTGTACAAAATCGCGCCTGACGCTAAAGCTGTTGCAGGATCGCGGCATTGAGCCTGAAATCATTAACTATCAGAAAATCCCGCCGGATGAAGCAGAAATTTCGCGCATTCTGGGCCTGCTTTCAATGTCGCCGGGCGAAATGATCCGCAGGGGCGAAAATATTTACAAGGAACTGGCATTGCAGGATGCAAATGACGATCAACTGATTGCAGCCATGGCCAGCCACCCGATCCTGATTGAACGACCGATTGTGATCACCAACGGCAAAGCAGCAATCGGACGCCCGCCCGAAAATGTGCTGGAAGTATTGTAACTTTAGAGTGTGTCAGGTTTTACTGGAGTCAAGTTGGCGGCAGAGGCGATATATACCTCCCCTTGTGGGCAGGGCTATCGCATATGGCTTTGCATAACACTCCAACCTCCCCCTTGTGGGGAGGTCGAAGGCGATCAAAGATCGGCTTCTTGTCGATAGCACTACCCCCACCCGAACCTTGCTGGACGCAATGTTCGACCTCCCCACAAGGGGGAGGTGGGAATAAATCGTGCTTTAATGTCACCATATGCGATAACCCTGCCCACAAGGGGAGGTTGGCTGCTTCCGACAACTAATGACAAACCCTAGTGTTTTGGTGCGAAGGCCTCAAGAAATTTGTATATCTGTTCCGGCAGGTCGCCTGAATGCAACAGCGGCGCGTGGCCTTGTCCTTCGACAGTAATACTTTGCAGATTGGGATGTCGGGCTGCCATCTTTTCGAGGGTTTCAGCCGAAAACAGGTCGGAATTACCGCCGCGTATAACCAGCATGGGCACATGACGCAATCCGTCAAATTGTGGCCAGAATGTCGGCAGCCTGTCATCCATTGCCTGTGCTTTGACCGATGTCAGCAGGCCGGGGTCAAAATTTCTTTGTGGTTTTCCGCCCACATCCTTGAACGTCGTCCGGGCAAATTCCTGCCAGTCCTGTTCGGTGATGGCAGTGAACTGGCGGCCCAGTCCCTCCTTTAACAATTCAATTGCGTCGTCCCAGCTTGAGGGTTCGCGCGCCCGCTCCAGAGACGTTTTAATGCGAGCCCAGCCAACCCCGTCGATTTCAGGTCCGATATCATTGAGAATCAACTGCTTCATGAAACCCGGTCGCGTTGCCGCCAGCACCATGGCAATCATGCCGCCACGCGAAGTGCCGATTATGGCCACATCGCCAAAGCCCGCCGCTTCACAACCGGCGATAACATCGCCAGCCTCGACCAGCGGATTGTAGTTGTGCCAGTTATTGTCATGGTCGGAGCGTCCGCGCCCACGATAATCGAGCGCCAATACCTGGCGGGGATGTTTGGGATGGGTAGAGAGTGTTATCGCGATACGATGAAAATCCGCACTGTTGCGGGTAAGACCGGCAAGACAGACTAAAGGTAGCCGGTCGCGAAAGTCGCGCGAACCATAGCGCCGACCGCGCAAAGTCAGCCCGTCACCGGCCATATATTCAAATTCGGTATATCCGTCCTGGTCCGGCATAGGGGGGGGTCTCTTGTTGCAGTTGCCCCCAATCTACATGGTGTTGAAATCAGTTCAATCAATCTCTTGCGAAGGAAGGCGGTGGAGACTATGTTTCCAGCCGCTCAATGGGTGGTTTATCACTGCATTGCCCATTTATGCCTGCAACGTCAATTCACAGTTCCTGTCTGGAGAAGTAAAATGTTCAAGGGATCAAACACAGCACTTGTCACACCATTTGACAATGATGGTGCCCTTGACGAAAAATCATTTCGTAAATTTGTCGACTGGCAGATTGCGGAAGGCACCAGCGGTCTGGTGCCGGTTGGCACGACGGGCGAGTCGCCCACTCTTTCCCATGACGAGCA
>QIIJ01000486.1 GCA_003232595.1 Aurantimonadaceae bacterium
GGCGGTGGCAGTCTCGAACTGGTCGATGTTCACGGCGAAGAATTCGGCAGCGGCATCACCGTGCCGCTCGGCGGCCTCCGGTTGCAGGACATGGCAGGTGGTTCCGTGCGCAAGGCACGCAAGATTACCCGTGATATTCTTTCCGAAATTGGTTTTTTGGCCAATGGCAAAAATCGGACATTTTATGCGGTAGGCGGTACGTGGCGTTCGCTTGCCCGGCTGCATATAGGCTTTACCGCTCATCCGTTGCATGTGACCCATAATTACGAAATGAAGGCTACAAGGGCCAAAAAATTCTGCAAGCTGGTGCAGCGGGCCGGTGTGGGCACCATACCCGGTATTGAAACGGTTTCAGCCAACCGCCGTCAATTGCTGCCATTTGGCGCGGTGGTCCTTGATGAGCTGATAACCCTTATGAAGCCGAGCCGGATCATCACTTCGGCACTGGGGGTGCGCGAGGGTTATCTCTATTCGCTGCTTGATGATGAGACCAAGGCGCGCCACCCGCTGATTGTTGCCTGTGAGGAACTTGCAAAACTGCGTGCCCGTTCTCCCACCCATGCTTTTGAACTGGCTGACTGGACCGGCAGTGCTTTTGCAGCATTCCGGATCAGGGAAACCGATGATGAACAACGTTTGCGCGTTGCCTCCTGCCTGCTTGCCGATATCGGCTGGCGCGCGCACCCGGAATATCGTGGCGAGCAAAGCCTGAATATTATTTCCAATGCGGCTTTTGTCGGTGTTGATCATCCAGGACGTGCCTATCTGGCACTCGCCAATTTTTACCGTCACGAAGGGCTGGTTGATGATAGGGTTAGCCCGTCAATATTCCGTCTGGCCAGCAAACGCATAGCATTTCGCGCAAAACTGGTCGGCGCATTGCTGCGGGTAGCCTATCAGTTCTCTGCCTCTATGCCGGGAAAGGTGACTGATATCCGGTTTTACCGCCATTCAAAGTCCCGTATTACGCTGGATATTCCCCGGGAGATGGCGATTTTTGCCGGCCAGCGCCCGGAGCGACGCCTGCGTCAGCTCGCCGGACTGCTGGAAGTTGATATCAAGGTTCGGATCTGTGAAAAATGACCTGCATATTACATGCATTTGCGGCATTTTACTGCGGTTGGCAGGATATCAAGCCGCTCAGTTGATATAGCTTCCCCGCAGTCGACACAAATTCCGAATGTACCGGCTTCAATCCTGCCCAGCGCGGCATTGGTCTCAATTTCTTCAGGACACTCTTCTGTAAGTTCGTGCAGCGTGTGGGTCATGAGCATCACCTCTCGTGAGGCAAGTCTTTCATAAGCCACGAAAAACGGCTTTGACCTAAATCAATAAATTGGAACGTCAATTCATAAATGGCTTTAGTCTGGTGATGACCCGCTGGGCAGAAAATGCCCATGCCTCCTGATCTTCGATACCGGCAAACAATATGCCGCAAGCGACAAGACCATTGGAAGAGCGCTTGAATATAAGCGACCCTGAATGACCTTGCCTGTTTCCCGGGGTGACCATTTGCAGCCGCCAGCAATTTTCGAATTGGATCACCTTGCCTTCAACGATCACATCGGTTGGTGCGACAACCGGTTGCGGCCGTCTGCATTCAAGCAATTCTTTGCCAGCCTGATAGAAAAACCGGGAAGGCTCTTCGGCACGAAAATAGTCAAAGGCAACAACCGGTTGATCCTGATCCACGATACGTCGTCGCGATACCGGAATGCCGGGATTCACCTCGATAAG
>QIIJ01000320.1 GCA_003232595.1 Aurantimonadaceae bacterium
CTCTCTACGCGGCAAATGCCCTGTCGAGTTCAATTAGTACATTCGACATTGATGACTCTGGTCAGGCTACACTTAGGAATGCAACGGCCTTTAAGGATGTTGGCGAAGCGCTGTTCTTTAGTGATCTGGCCGTCAGCCACAATGGCGAGCAACTGTTTCAACTCATTGGCAATACAGGTCAGGTGATGATTATTGACATTGAGGCAAATGGTAACCTGAGTTTATTCCAAACTGTGGATGGACTGCCTCAGATTGGTTCCTACGGAATGCTTGTCTATTGACATATTGGTGGGTCATTCAGGATTTGTGCGCAAAATCTCGTTCGTCGGTCTTTGGTGTGGACTAGATACCGGATTAGATCTTCCAATTCTGGAAGATGCCCGTTTGATTTAGTCCAGAAAGAAGAAGCGGGATGGTTAAAATAGGTTTTGGTGGAGGCTGTCACTGGTGCACAGAAGCAGTATTTTGTGCATTGCTTGGCGTGGAAAAGGTGGGGCAGGGTTTTATACGTTCTGAACCGCCCAATGACTCATATTCAGAAGCAGTTGTTGTAACATTCGATCCCGGCAAGATTGATTTGGCAACTCTTGTTGAGGTACATTTGCGCATCTGATCACATGATGCGTGGTAAATATCGTAGCGCCGTTTATGTTTTCAGTGAAGCGCAATCCACCGTCGCAAAAGATGAACTTGTCCGATTACAGCTGGAATTTGATGCACAGATTGTCACAAAGATCATGAACTTTGCCAGCTTCAAAAATTCTGATGAGCGTTTTATCAATTATTACAGTAATGACTCTCGGCCATTTTGTACAACCTACATCGATCCCAAACTGAAACTGCTGCGCGAGCAGTTCGCGCAGAATGTTCGAGGGGGGACAGGTCACCAATAAACATGGTAACCATTTGTGCCATCTTTCTGATGATCTCTATCCTGATAATTTCGAAGAGCTTTCCAGTATGTTCTAATTGGCAACAAAAAGGAGTATGTTTACAATGAAAATAGTGTTCAACAATACTCGATTTGACCCTGATCTGATTGAGTTTCATTCAATCGCCAAGAAAATGGCGAAAAGTGTAGGTTACACCGCTGGCTTAACAGTTGAAACGCAACTCGCGCAGCTATTGCGTCTTAGGGTAGCGCAGATAAATCCTGCTCGTATTGCCTGATCCTGCATACCAAAGCGGCCCGGGATCAAGATATTTCAGATGCGCGTATAAGCAATTTACTGAGCTGGCGAGAAAGCACTTTGTATTCGGAATCAGAACAGGCCAGCTTGAATTATTGTGAAGCGCTTACATCGTTCGATATACCCGATTTTCAAGACGCCCACGAATTGATGAAGCTTCATTTTAATGAAACACAGATTGCAGAAGTCGCGGCACTCGTAATCAATATGAACCTGTGGACTCGTTTGAAGATGGCGCAAGGAGCAGTTCCGGTTCTGGAATAATAGCTGGTTTTGAAAGCTGAATAGATGGAAAACTTTGAAGTTACACTTCTGCTGATTTTGCTGGTTGTGGGTGGTTATTGCCTGATTTCCAAACGGCTGTCCGATACGATCATTACCCTGCCAATCATATTCACGGCTCTTGGTTATTTGGTTTATCAATCGGTTAGCAATCTGGCCGATGCCGAAACGCTGAAAGGGGTTGCCCGGTTATTGGGTGAAATTACCCTGATTCTGGTACTTTTTGCAGATGCAAGCCACGTGCGTTTCCGCAAATTGTCCAAGAGCTATCAACTTCCGCTTCGTATGCTTGTGCTGGGTATGCCGATGACGATTGCGCTTGGAACAGTTGTGGTCTTTTGGCTTTCGCCGGAGGCTGGCTGGGCCGTGGCACTATTAACAGCAGCCATTCTGACGCCGACCGATGCAGCTCTTGGCCAGAGCGTTATTTCCAGTATGGAGGTTCCGCAGCGATTGTCGCAGACCATCAATGTCGAGAGTGGACTGAACGACGGCTTGGCGCTTCCAGTTGTTTTGGTTGGGGCAATCCTTGCTGGCTCTGACACTATGATGGCACAGGGGCAAGTTGACCAAAGCAACATAGCGATGTTTACTATTTTGCAACTCACACTGGGACTGCTGGCGGGAATTGCAGTTGGCTGGTTGGCGGCACGGGCTCTGGATTGGGCACAGAACCGAGACTGGGTCAATGTCACCAGCCAGGGTATTTTGTTCCTCGCTACAGCGTTTGTTGCATTTCTTTGTGCAGAATTAATTGGTGGAAATGGATTTATCGCAGCCTTTGTCGCAGGCGCAGTATTTGGCAATACATATCGCCATGACATCCATTTTATTTCCGAGTTCATGGAGGGGCAAGGACAGCTTCTGACGATGGCAGCATTCTTTGTGTTTGGAGCAGTTTTGTTGCCTGCAGGCATTGCCCACATGAGCATTCAGGCTTTGATTGTGGCTATGTTGTTTCTGACTGTGGTTCGGATGGTGCCAATCTGGTTGTCTTTGGCAGGCAGCGGTCTCGGCAATCGCGAAAAGCTGTTCTTGGGTTGGTTTGGCCCGCGTGGGTTGGCATCCATGTTATTCGCGCTGATTGTTGTCGATGAGTTCGATATACCGCAGGAAGAAGAACTTCTTGCATGCGTGGTAATGACTGTATTTATTTCGATTGTCCTTCACGGCATTTCGTCAACACCACTGGCAAAGAAAATCGGCCGAATGTGATATGTATTATCTTGACTAGTGATGAGAGATAATTGCAGGAGTGTGTAAGTTCTCTACGTCCAATTTATTGACAGAAATTGAAGGGACCAAATTTTCGAAAATAAT
>QIIJ01000421.1 GCA_003232595.1 Aurantimonadaceae bacterium
AAACTTATTCGCATAAAAAGGCGACTCTTGCTTCCCGTTGCGTCATGGGGCAAAAATGGGTGGGGATAACCGGCCTGATTCTGACAATCTGGCCATGACTGAACAAGGATTGATAATGATATTGAAATATTCCGCTGGACTTGCCGTATTCCTGACAATTGTTGTGGCGTCACAAACCGTATCTGCACAAAGACTGAGTTGTGGCAAAACAAGCGCTGGTTTCAACAAATGGGCCAATGAGTATCGCCAAAAAGCCGGCTCCTTTGGCATCAGTAAAAATACCCTGAACGCTGCCTTTAAAAATGTCAGCTACGATAAAAAAATCATCCGGATCGACCGAACACACAGTTCGTTCCATTTGACATTTGAGCAGTTTTACAAGCGCCGGGCTGCCGGCATTGTCAATCGCGCCAAGAGCAGACTGAAAACCCACCACTGCTGGCGCAAATTGAAAAAAGATACGGGGTATCCAAGGAAGTAATCGTTGCCATCTGGGGCCTGGAAACCGGTTTTGGCGGCTTTCTGGGTAAATCTTCGATCGTTCGTTCTCTGGCAACGCTTGCCTATGATTGCAGACGCGGCCCGTTTTTTACCAAAGAATTAACCGCTGCCCTGAAGATTATCCAACGCGGCGATATTCCAGCCTCCAAGATGATTGGTGGACCCTTTGGCGAGATCGGCCAGACGCAGTTTCTTGCCACCAGTTTCCTCAAATATGCTGTAGATGGTGACGGCAATGGTCGCCGTGACCTCATTCGCAGTGTTCCTGATGTATTTGCATCCACAGCAAATTATCTGCGGGCCTTTGGCTGGAAACGCGGAGCGAGCTGGGATCCGGGAACGGCAAATTTCAATGTAATCAAGAAGTGGAACAAGTCCGGCGTTTATCAAAAAACCATCGCCAGAATGGCCAATGCCATTCGCTGATCCGAGCACCGCATATGAGCGATACTGATCAACTTGAACAGTTCCTCGGCAAAAATTCCGATATTGTCGCCGTGGAACTTATGCTGGTCGATCCAAATGGTATAATTCGGGGGAAATGGGCACCGGTTGCAACGCTAAAAAAGGCGTTTGGCGACGGCGTCAATTTCCCCCTTTCATTGCACGGGTGTGATATTTGGGGCCGTGAAGTTGCTGCAACCGGTCTTCACATCGAAAGCGGTGACAGGGATGGCTTTTGTCGCGCTGTACCCCATACTTTGGCCCGCGTACCCTGGGGCAACAGGCCAACTGCCCAGGTGCTTTTGCAGACCTTTGAGGACGATCGACGGGTTTTTGGCGGCTGCGCCAGGGGCACTCTTGCCACCGTTGTGGCACGATTGAAAGAGGCCGGCCTTTTTCCGGTTACTGCTTTTGAACTCGAATTCTTTTTGCTGAAAGCGGAAAGCGACCGGCCTGGCTCTGTGCCGCAGATTGTTGATGCGATTGAGGGGCTGGATAATCAGCGAATGTATTCGCTCGATGCGCTGGCAGAAAATTCAGGATTTTTTGAAGATATCCGCCTTGCCGCAGAACTGCAGTCGCTGCCGATTGATACTTTTGTCAAGGAAGCCGCACCAGGCCAGTATGAGGTCAACCTTAACCACCGGGCCAATGCGTTGCGGGCAGCTGATGACGCCGTTCAACTGCGTCGAATTATTACCGAATGTGCCCGCAAACACGGGCTGAAGGCCACCTTTATGGCCAAGCCGTTTATAGAACAGCCGGGCAACGGCATGCATGTGCATGCAAGCCTGCTGGACAAGGACGGTGAGAATGTATTTGCCGGTGAGGGCGGGCAAAAAATACTTGAAAACGCCATTGCGGGATTGCTGGATACAATGGCTGAAACATCGTTGCTGTATATCAATACGCTTAATGGTTTTCGCCGCATGCAGGCCGGTTCCTACGCACCAACACGAATAAACTGGGGCGAGAACAACCGGTCCGTTGCGGTGCGTATCCCCGCATCCAACATGAAAGCAAAACGCATTGAACACCGGATATCCGGGGCTGATGCCAATCCTTACCTTGTTCTTGCAGCAATTTTGCAGGGCATGCTGGATGGCATTTCAGGCAACAGGACCAGGACACCGCCAGAAGCAGAAACCGGCAACAGCTATGAGCGCACCGGCAATGAATTGCCGTCGACCATGAGGCAGTCCCTGGATTTGTTTAAAAACAGTGAATTTGCCATCCGGGCACTGGGTCGCGAAATGGTGGAAATTCTGACCGCCCTCAAACAGGCGGAGCTTGATACATTTGCCCGGGAAATTACCCCGCTGGAGCGGACAACTTATTTATAGTGACCAATTATTCGGGCAAAGATTCCATTTGCCGTTGAGATATTTTGGTTCTAGTCTTTTAAGAAAGGCTGGCAAACAAAGTCGGCAAGGGAGATGGAAAGGATATTTTGATGTTTGGAACAAAATTTACGCTTGGCGTTTCGCTTGCTTTATTGTTTGTGGGTGGATCAGCCCTTGCCCAGGAACGGGTGGTCAATGTCTATAACTGGTCGGACTATATTGACGAGTCGATCCTGAAAGACTTCACCAGGGAAACCGGCATCAAGGTGGTCTATGATGTTTTTGATTCCAACGAAATTCTTGAGACCAAACTGCTCGCAGGCGGCACCGGCTATGATGTTGTGGTCCCTTCGGGCACTT
>QIIJ01000415.1 GCA_003232595.1 Aurantimonadaceae bacterium
GCCGATGAACAATGATACCGCCTGGCAAAACACCTGTTCGGCGGTTTCGCGCAATGACCCCTATTGCAGGGGCATAATCGTGTCCAGCACGGATACGCCGCAGTCAGATTTGAGTGAGTGTTTCAACAAAACTGCAAAATATAATCTGGTCAAGGGATTTGCAGTGGGACCTACAGTATTTGGAAGCACAGCAACAGAATGGTTTTCCGGTAAGATCAACGATACCCAGGCGGTCGATCAGATGGCTGAAAACTATGCAGATATATGCGAATTATGGGACAGCGCACGAGATATAAAAGGCAAAACCGCATGAAGAAAATTCGCCTTACTGCCGCGCAGGCACTGGTTCGTTATATCAGCGTGCAACTGAACGAAGATGAAGAGACATTTCTTGCCGGTTGCTGGGCCATATTCGGCCATGGCAATGTTGCCGGTCTCGGCGAGGCACTTCATGGTTTGCAGGACGTTTTTCCCACCTGGCGCGGGCACAATGAGCAAACCATGGCCCACGCAGCCATTGCCTATGCCAAAGCCTGCAATCGCAAACGGGCAATGGCTGTTACAACATCGATCGGGCCGGGTGCTACCAATCTGGTGACCGCTGCAGCGCTTGCTCATGTCAATCGATTGCCGGTTCTTTTGTTGCCTGGCGATGTTTTTGCAGGCCGTGCACCGGATCCGGTTTTGCAGCAGATTGAGGATTTTGGCGATGGCACCAACGACTGCCTGCGCCCGGTCAGTCGCTACTTTGATCGCATTACCCGACCGGAACAATTGTTAAGCGCCTTACCGCGGGCTTTTGCATGTTTCAACGACCCCGCCAATTGCGGACCGGTAACTCTGGCTTTTTGTCAGGATGTACAGGCGGAGGCATTTGACTGGCCTGCAAGTTTCTTTGAGTCAAAGATTTGGCATCAACGCCGGGTACCGCCTGATGAGCACGAATTGTCTTTAGCTGCTGATGCGATGGCCAAAGCAACAAATCCGATTATCATAGCTGGAGGCGGTGTGCACTATTCCGGTGCGACTGATGAATTGCGTTGTTTTGCAGAGCGACACCAGGTGCCGGTTTGTGAAACCCAGGCGGGAAAATCAGCCCTTGCCTTTGATCACCCGTTAAACCTTGGATCAATTGGTGTCACTGGCTCATCAAGCGCCAATGCGGTTGCCGCAAATGCGGACTTGATTATAGCCGTCGGTACCAGATTGCAGGATTTCACCACCGGTTCCCGGGCTTTGTTTAAAAACAAAGGCCGTAAATTATTATCGATCAATGTGGCTGCCTTTGACGCCGAAAAACATCAGGCATTGGCGCTGGTTGGGGATGCGCGAATTACCTTGCTGGCACTGAGCAAAGCGCTCGGCGATCGTCAATTTGCGGCCCCTGACAGCAAACTCAAAGCTGAATGGATGGCCGCAGTTGATGCTGTAACCGCCCCGCCCGAGCATAATGTTTTGCCCAGCGATGCACAGGTTATTGGCGCTGTTCAACGAAGCCTTGATGATAATTCTGTTGTTGTTTGCGCTGCCGGGGGATTACCAGGTGAGTTGCACAAATTGTGGTGCGCGACACGGCCAAACTCCTATCATGTTGAATATGGTTTTTCGTGCATGGGATACGAAATTGCCGGTGGACTTGGCGTTAAAATGGCCCTGCCGGAACGGGAGGTTGTGGTCATGGTGGGAGACGGCTCATATATGATGGCCAATTCTGAATTGGCAACCAGCCTCATGCTTGGCCACAAGATAATCGTGGTGGTGCTCGATAATCGCGGTTTTGGGTGTATCAACCGGCTGCAGGTAGCTACTGGTGGTGAAAGCTTCAATAATCTGTTGGATACCACCCTGCATCAGGAGCCGGCAAACATAGATTTTGCCGCCCATGCAGCTTCGATGGGTGCGGGCGCTGAAAAGGTCGATACTATTGAGCAGTTGGAAGACGCCATGATACGCGCGCGAAAGGCCAATCGTACCCAGGTGGTGGTCATTGACACCGACCCTGGACCTGCAACCGCTGCTGGCGGTGCCTGGTGGGATGTGCCAGTTCCGCAGGTTTCAACCCGCCAGCAGGTACAATCCGCCAGCAAGGACTATCAAAACCAGCTGAAATTCCAACGCCTCACTGACTGACAGGCAACTGTGAAATGATTAAATAATACGGCACCAATCCCATTGCCTGGTCCAATGATGATGACAGAAAACTGGGCGCGGAAATTCCACTTGAACAATGTCTTCGGGAGGCCAGTGATATTGGTTTTGACGGTATTGAAAAAGGCCATAAATTTCCTGACGATCCTGGTGAGCTAAAGGCTTTGCTCGCGCTGTTTCAGCTGCAATTCATCTCCGGCTGGCATTCCCTGAATCTGTTGACACGCACTATCAAAGCAGAAATAAAATCAATTCAGTCTCATCTCAACCTGCTCAAGGCGTTTGACTGCAAGGTTTGCATCGTTTGCGAAACGTCAAACGCCATTCACGGACGCGATGATGTACCGCTGAGCAAAAGCCCTAGTTTACGGGATGATCAATGGGCGGAATTTGGTGCCGATATCAATACCATTGCTGAATATTGCTCCAAACAGAATATTGAACTTGCCTATCACCATCACATGGGAACGATCGTGGAAACGCCTAGCGAGATTGATGCATTTATGGCCAATACCAGTGATGTGACAAAACTTCTGCTTGATACAGGGCACGCGCGGTTTGCGGGCGCTGACCCGAAAATTCTTGCACAGAAATTCATGCCAAGAATAAGCCACATTCACTGCAAAAATATCCGGCCGGACATTAGAAAACAGGTCTATCGGGAAAACCTCTCCTTTCTTGAAGGCGTCAGGCGCGGCGTGTTTACTGTGCCGGGGGACAAAGAAGGTAATGTGGAGTTTGAGCCGGTGCTGAAAGTTGCTGCAGAACATGGTTATAATGGCTGGCTGGTCATTGAGGCGGAGCAGGATCCCAAAGTCCGTAATCCGTTTGATTATCAATCGATGGGTCTTGCGGCACTCAGGGAAATGGCCCGGTCAACTGGTCTCGACAAGGGAAACAAGAATTGATGGGCACCTTATTACGAAAACCTGCAGGAACGAAGGGCAAGGTCCACAACATAAGCACGTCAGATGCCGGGTGGAAATATGTAGGTTTCAATCTTTATCAGTTGCAGCCGGGCGAAACGGCCAGCGAGGCAACAGGTGAACGAGAGGCAATTCTCGTGCTGGTTGAAGGCAAGGCCAATATATTTGCAGGTGATAAAAACTTTGGCGAGCTGGGTGAGCGGATGGATGTATTTGAACGCACGCCACCGCACTGCGTCTATGTTCCAAATGGGTTGGAATGGACGGCAATTGCAACAACCGCACTTACTTTGGCTGTTTGTACTGCACCCGGCAACGGGGCACACAATGCTGCGATAATTGGCCCATCCGGTATCCGTCTTGAGGATCGCGGCAAGGGTGCCAATACACGCTATATTCACAACATTGCCATGGAAGACCGCGATGTGGCCGACAGCCTGCTGGTAACCGAAGTATTCACTCCCCAGGGCAACTGGTCTTCCTATCCGCCCCATCGTCATGACGAGGACAACTATCCCCATATGACATTTCTGGAGGAAACTTATTACCACCGCCTCAACCCTGCTCAAGGGTTCGGGTTTCAGCGCGTTTTTACTGAAGACGGGAGTCTGGACGAAACAATGACCGTGAGGAATGGCGATGTGGTTCTTGTTCCCAAAGGCCATCACCCCTGCGGCGCGCCCTATGGTTATGAAATGTATTATCTCAATGTGATGGCATTCCAAAACCACCCGGATCACGACTGGATATTCCAAAGAGACAAATAGCAATTGTCTGGATAGATGAATCAAGCAAAGTTACCGCCTTTCCGGGTCGGACCCTGAAATAATTGGTACGACTGGAAGGTCTTGAACCTTCGACCTCTGGTTCCACAAACCAGCGCTCTAACCAACTGAGCTACAGTCGCACATTTGCTGAA
>QIIJ01000175.1 GCA_003232595.1 Aurantimonadaceae bacterium
TCCCGCTGGAGGAAGGAAAACCGGAATTTTGCGACACAAGCCATGCGCACAGCTCTTCCGGCTGGGCCACGGTTGCCGATAATCCAATCGACACTGCAACGGGCCGCAGATTGCGCAATCTTGCAAGGCCCAGCGACAGCAAATGGCCACGTTTGGAAATCACCAGAGAATGTAATTCGTCGAGCACGATATAGGCGAGGTCGGAAAAAAATCTGGCTGCATCCTTGTTTGCGAGTAGCAACGCCAATTGCTCCGGTGTGGTGAGCAGAATATCAGGCGGGTTGAGTTTTTGCCGCTGGCGACGGCTCGCGGGCGTATCACCGGTACGGGTTTCGAGGGTGATATTGAGGCATTGAGGCCCATCTCATTAATCGGCATTTCCAGATTACGCTTGATGTCAACCGCCAATGCTTTTAGCGGTGAAATATACAATGTATGAATGCCGCGATGGGCCTCGCCGGGCCTGCGTTTTGGACGACTGGCAAGGGCGGTGAGGGCGGGCAAAAAACCGGCCAGCGTCTTGCCCGCTCCCGTCGGTGCAATCAATAGGGTTGATTGGCCGCTTCGAGCTTTTTTTAACAAATCGAGCTGATGTTCGCGCGGCTGCCAGCCGTGGCTTTGAAACCAGTTGGAAAATTCTTGCGCAAGTATTTCTGCGGTGTTGATTCCTGTCATCTATTGCAGATTAGTGGCAAAGCGGAGATCAGGACAGCCCTAATCAAGCGCGATTGTTTCTTTGCTGGCAACCGTTGTATCGGCGTTAAGCTTGTAGATCATCGGTACACCGGTGCCAAGATTGAGAGAGGTGACTTCATCACGGCTCAGCCCATCAAGCACCATTACCAGCGAACGCAGCGAATTGCCGTGGGCGGAGACCAGCACCGCTTTTCCACTCATGACGCGGGGCAGGATTTCGCGCAAATAATAGGGCCAGACACGGGCACCTGTGTCTTTCAGGCTTTCACCATCCTTGCCCGGCGGCGGTGTATCATAGGAGCGACGCCAGATATGAACCTGTTCATTGCCCCACTTTTTGCGGGCATCATCTTTGTTGAGGCCGGCAAGATCACCGTAATTGCGTTCGTTCAGCGCCTCATCACGGGTGGTTTCCAACCCCAGCTGATCAAGCTCTTTGAGCATCAGTTGCAAGGTATTTTCAGCGCGAATGAGTTTGCTGGTCATGGCAATATCAAACTTCATGCCGCGTTTTGCGAGCAACTTTCCGGCCTGAATGGCCTCAGCGATGCCTTTTTCTGTCAGGTCCGGATCGCGCCAGCCGGTGAACAGGTTTTTCTTGTTCCATTCGCTTTGTCCATGACGAACCAGTACCAGCGTGCGTTCCATTAATTGCTCTTTCCATTTATATTCGTTTCGCCCCAGATAGGATGATCAATCCGGCTATTCCAGCCCCAATACGTTCAACATCGAATACAACCCGGGTTTTTTGTCCCGCGCCCAAAGGGCTGCACGGATTGCACCCGATGCAAAGAGTGTCCGGTCGGTGGCGCGATGTGTCAGCTCAAGCCTTTCGCCCTCGCCTGCCAGAATGACTGAATGTTCGCCAACGACCGAACCACCGCGCAGGGTGGCGAATCCGATGGTGCCTTCTTCACGCGGGCCTGTTATACCGTCGCGAACCCTTACCGATGAACTTTCAAGATCAATATTGCGGCCATCTGCGGCGGCCTGACCCAGCAAGAGTGCGGTCCCCGACGGCGCATCGATTTTGTGTTTGTGGTGCATTTCCAGCACTTCGATATCAAAATCAGTAGCGGCCAGCGCTTTTGCAGCCTGTTTGACAAGCACTGCCAACAAGTTGACACCAAGGCTCATATTACCGGATTTGACAATTACTGTTCGGGAAGCAAATTCTGCAATTCGAGAATCCTCATCTACACTAAATCCGGTCGTTCCAACTATATGGGCAATACCGGCCTCGGCGGCTACCCTGGCAAAATCGAGGGTTGCTGAAGGTATGGTAAAATCAAGTGTTCGGTTATGATCACGCCGTTGCTGCCAATGCCTGCAATTTCACCGGCATCATGCCCAAGAGCATCCGCGCCCGGTCGTTCGACCGCACCGTAAAGCGCAATTCCATTGCCGGTATCAATCGCCCTGATCAGTGATTGACCCATGCGGCCTGCTGCCCCAACAACCACCAGCTTCATCATGTCCATGCCACTATTCCTCAAGCCTTTTGGGAGGCCTTTTTCTTTCTGTGGATCGGGGTTTTTTTCGGCTTGATGTTATTTGGCGAACCTACCACCTGCAACGTGTTGAAACGCGCATAAAGACCGCTGTCGCGGGCCGCCAACTCATCATGTGTACCCTGATCAACCACGGTGCCCTGATCAATAACCAGAATTTTATCGGCCTTGGCAATGGTGGAAAGCCGGTGGGCGATGACAATGGTTGTTCGATCCTTCATGACCCGGTCGAGAGCTGCCTGTACCTGCGCTTCTGATTCATTATCGAGGGCAGATGTAGCTTCATCCAGCAGCAGAATGGGCGCATCCCGCAGCAATGCCCGGGCAATGGAAAGGCGCTGTCGTTGACCGCCAGAGAGGGTAACGCCGTTTTCACCCACCGGGCTGTCATATCCTTGCGGGGATTCCAGAATAAATTCATGGGCCTGGGCAAGTTTTGCCGCCTGTTCGATTTCGTCTTGCGTTGCATCCGGCCGGGCATAGCGCAGATTGTCGGCAATCGAACCTTCAAACAACATCGGCTGCTGCGAAACATAGGCAAAATGGTTGCGTAAAGAAGCAATTTCCACATCGCGAATATCCTGTCCGTCGACCAGAATCTCGCCACCATCCAGGTCATGAAACCGTTGCAAAAGAGCGATGATGGTTGATTTTCCGCCGCCGGACGGACCGACTAGAGCGGTGGTTTTTCCTGCTTCGGCAGCAAATGTCAGATTGGCAATGACAGGACTGCCTTCTTCATCCGGTTCGGAATAGGCAAAATTAACATTTTTGAACTGAACTTCACCATTCCCCAGATTGAACAATCTGGCATCCTCCTTGTCACTCTGGCGTGGTGGTGTGTCGAGAATCTCGTAGATCATTCGGGCATCAACCAGCGAGCGCTCCAGATTGACATTCAGCCGGGCAAGACGTTTTGCCGGTTCATAGGCAAGCAACATGGCCGTGAGAAACGACATCATCGCACCGGGCGAGCCACCCTGAACAATTACCCTGTAGCTTGAATAGGCAACTACGCCTGCAACGGCCATGCCACCAAGTGTTTCCATCAGCGGGCTGGTGCGCGCGGTAATCCGGGCCATCTTGTTGGCGCGTTCTTCGGCAGCAGTAGCAAGCGCTTTGACCTTCCGGCTCAACTGCTCTTCCATGGTGAAGGCCTTGACGATCTGGATGCCCTGTGCCACCCTTGAATTCAGATCAACGCCCTGTCGGGCAATCCGCTTGACCCGCCGTTTGTAGCCGGCAATCAGAATTATCACCGGCGGTGCGATGAGCAGCGACATCAATGCCAGAAACGGATCGCGATAAATCATCAGCGCCACCAGCGCAATCACGGTGAGCAGGTCACGAACAAAAACCGTTATCAACATATTGAGCAGGTTGCGAACACCAACGATATTCTGGTTGATCTGTCCAACAAGATAGGCGGAGCGGG
>QIIJ01000536.1 GCA_003232595.1 Aurantimonadaceae bacterium
CCGCCAATATTTTTGAACCCTTCGAAGGGAAGTAAAGACAATGATTATCAGCGCAGAACCACTGATTTATGGCCTGATTTTCATCGCCGTTCTGGTGATTGTCGAAGGCATCTATCTGACGGTTTTTGGCAAATCAATCAGCCTGAACAACCGGATAAACCGTCGCCTGGACATGATGGAAAAAGGTGCGGCGCGCGAACAGGTTTTGGAGCAGCTCCGCAAGGAAATGGGCCAGCACTTGAAATCGCGATCCATTCCGCTTTATTCTATCCTTGCCGAAAAGGCGCAAAAAGCGAATATCGCTTTTACCCCGCCGCAACTGATCATTTTGATGGGTGTTTTGGGCGCTGTCGCCTTTGTTGGCCTGACATTTGGCACCGGTGCCAGCCTGCCCATTCGCGCCGCAATCTCGGTTCTGATGGGCATTGGCGGGGTCTTTGTCTGGGTGAATAACAAGGCTAAAAAACGCCTTGGCATGATCGAAGAGCAATTGCCGGATGCGGTGGAACTGATGGTGCGTTCTTTGCGCGTCGGTCACCCGTTTTCAGCCGCCCTGACCATCGTGTCAAACGAGGTTCCCGATCCTTTGGGCACCGAAATGGGCATCATTTCAGACGAGGCCGCCTATGGCCGCGATGTGGGTGAGGCGCTGAAAGCCATGGCCGAGCGTCTGGACATGCAGGATATGCGGTTTTTGGCCGTCGCCGTGACCATCCAGCAGACATCAGGTGGTAACCTGGCCGAAATTCTGGACGGTCTGGCCAAGGTTATCCGCTCGCGTTTCAAATTGTTTCGCCGGGTCTCTGCCATTACCGCCGAGGCGAAATGGTCTGGTATGTTCCTGTCGATTTTCCCAGTCGGTGCGCTGGTGATGATCAATGTGATCCAGCCGAATTATTTTGATGCCGTGAAAGAAACCGCCTATTTCATCCCCGCCGCCTTGATTGTCGCCGGATTTCTGGTGGTGAATGTTTTCGTCATGCGCTCGCTTGTGAACATCAAGGTCTAGGGGTCCGTTATGCTGAAAAATATTGAAACAATGCTGACCGAGCAGCTGGGCCCGTTTGGCCCGCTGCTGGCGATCGGCATTCTGGGCATGTTCCTGATCCTGCTGACCCTGCCGGTATTGCTGAAAAAGCGGATCGATCCGCTGGACAAACTGCGCAAAGGTGCGGTGCAGTCTGCGAAAAAGGGTGAAGAAACCCTGAAATTGCGCCACGGCAACGGCAAAGACAAACTGGCCAAGTACTCAGATTTTCTGGAACCGAAAGACGAAGAAGAATATTCCGCCGTCAAGCTGAAATTGCTGCAGGCCGGGTACCGTGGCAAAACCGCGGTGCGCACCTACCATTTCCTGCAGTTTTCCCTTGGAATTATGCTGCTTCTGGTCGGCATTATCGTCGCAATCTACCGAAGCAGTCAGGGCGACGTGACAACCCAAAATACCGTGATGACCATTTTGGGGCCAGGTGTCTTGGGCTATATGTTACCGAAATATTGGGTGACCAAGCGCCAACAAACGCGCCAAGAAGAAATTATCAACGGCTTTCCGGACTCGCTGGATATGATGCTGGTCTGTGTTGAGGCCGGGCAATCGCTGGATCAGTCGATTGTGCGCGTGGGCGCCGAAATCCGCTCGGGCTACCCTTCCCTTGCCGATGAATTCGAACTGGTAGCCTATGAAATGAAAGCCGGTAAAGACCGCATTCAGGT
>QIIJ01000033.1 GCA_003232595.1 Aurantimonadaceae bacterium
TATATAGAGAGAAATGAACATTGTTCAAGAAATAAAATGAACATTGTTCAATTTAAATATCTATGGTAAACGAATTGCCAACGTGGCCACCTTCAACGGGGGGCACAACGGACTTTGTATATAAAGGGTTGAGTTTCATGACACTTGAACGCGACAATGTACGGGCAAAGGTTATCGCAACAACACTGGCGCTGATGGATGAGGGCGGGCTGGAACAGATCAAGGCGCGCAGCATTGCCAAAAAGGTCGGCATATCGGTTGGTTCTATCTATAACCTGTTTGGCAGTGTTGATGAACTGATCCAGGAAACCAACGCCCACATTCTCGCCGACATGGGCAAACTTGGGCAGATCAACGGGGCAAAATCCGAAACCGAGTTGCAGCAGAAAATTTCCAGTGGCGAAATTGAGGACAGCAACAAGGCACGACTTTTGTTCCGCTTTTTAAAGCTCGCCGAAATCTACATGGATTTTGTCGAGGCCAATGCCAATCGCTGGGCCGCAATGCTGGCCTTTAACCGCAACCGGGCTGAAGGGGCGGCAGCCGAGTGGTATCTCGACCAGCAGAATGCCCTGTTTGATCTGGTCGGCAATGTGCTTGATGAAACCCGGCTGGGGGATGACGAAAAAACCCGCGATATTGCCGCCCGTGCGCTGTGGTCCTCTGTCCACGGCATTGTCACCATGGGTTATGTGGGCAACCCGTCCACGATGTCGCGCGATTATACCTGGGCGCAGATTGAACTGCTGGTAACAGTATTTGTCGACGGGCTTTACAGCAAAGGCAATGGTCGTTGAATTATGTCTTTCACCGCAGCTCTAGTGGATTGTTTACAGGGAAGCAGTCAGGCTGCGAAGAGCAGCCCGATGCGAATGCATCGCTCCCGCGAAGGCTGGGGCGCAGCCCCAAAATGGCCGCGAGCGGTTCCATCAAAAGATGAATCGCTTGATCAACACGGATACTCTAGGGATTGAATATGCCCGTGGAGGAAACCCCGCTGATATAGGACTTTGATCCGCAGGTGGTTGTATTTAACCTGCTGACAAGGCCGATATCGTGAAGCCATTGGGGATCACTAAAGGGGACATCGACAAATCCACACTGTGTAATACTGGCCAGATTGCGGGGAATACGTATTCTCACGCCATTGGCCCGATCCCGCTGCAGTAGTGTTTCAGCATCACCAAAACCAAAGGCAAACCGGATGCCGGCTGAAACGCGGTGGAAACTGTCCTGCCCGGCCTCGGCTTCACCAAACAGGCTCCAGGCACCACCGCCAAAACTGGCAAACTGCTTCTCGAATCCGGCATTCACCATATTGCCACGCGAGGTCAGGCGATGGCCGATCGATGCCTTGAAATTCTCGTTGAAATAGTAGGAAATATCAATTTCATCAACAAGCCGGGTTCTGACATACTGGCCAAACTCCAACGCTAAAAGTGCCTCGATTGTCCAGTTGTCGCCATAGAGTGCAGCCTCGATGCCCAGGCGTCCAAGATGTAGCGGGGCCAGTTTTCCGTAATCTACATAAAGGCCAAACATACCGATTTGGGGGTTACGCCAAAACACATGCCCGGCCGCTGCCAGGCTTTGCGAGACCACGATGCCATCATAACGACCGGCAGCCAGATCAAATTGGGCTCCAAACGAGGGAAAAAACAGAATTGGTGATGAAACTGATCCAACAACCATCGAATCTGAAACCCCTTCAGCAGACCCATGCGGATATCGACTGAGGCATTAACCCCGTCAACGGCCTTGTTGGTAAACCGATAGGTGGAATTATTGAATGGATCGTTTTTGGCATGGGCCAAATATACCGGTAACAACAGGGCAGTAGTAATAATAATTGACAATGCAGAAACGAAATTTCTTATAAATCTGAAAGTCCTGCTCATGAAAACACTGTCATCCTGAACTTGCATTTGGTTACCGCTTGTATTTTGGTAGCCGAAAATTCCGCTAAATCCAACCGGTTTTGCAGGTAATGCAGCCATTTCAGTTTATTTTGACACTCCGGGGGACAACTCGCCGTTTCTGTTGACAACCTGCCGGGGATTTCATAATTTAACGTAATAGTTAAATAACAAATGAGGATTGCCATGTTTGCTGCCGAAATCGTCACCCGCGACAAGTGGCTCAAGGCGCGTAAGGCGCTACTTGTCGAGGAAAAAGAGTTCAATCGACAACGTGATGCGCTTTCCGCCCGGCGGCGTGAATTGCCCTGGGTTGAGGTTGTTGAAAATTATGTCTTTTCCGGCGAGGATGGTGATGTTTCACTTGGTGGGTTGTTTGGCGACCATTCACAACTGATTGTCTATCATTTCATGTATGGACCGGACTGGGATGAGGGCTGCCCGTCATGCTCGTTCTGGGCCGACAATTTCGACCGGATTACGCCGCATCTTGCGGCCCGTGATGCGGCATTTGCAGTCATTGCCCGTGCGCCATATGAAACGCTTGCCGCCTACAAAAAGCGTCTGGGCTGGGGCTCGCGTTGGGTTTCCTCACATGACAATGGGTTCAATGCCGACTTCAATGTCAGCTTTACCGAAGCGCAGGTCGAGGCAGGCGAAGCCTTCTATAACTACAAAAAATCAACCTTCCCAAGCCTTGAAGCACCGGGAGTTTCGGTATTTGCCCGCAAGGGTGACAAAATTTATCACACCTATTCCACCTTCGCCCGCGGCATCGATATGCTCAACGGAGCCTACCACTACATGGACCTGCTCCCCAAAGGCCGCGACGAAGACGCGCTGGAGTGGCCGATGGCCTGGTTAAAGCGGCAGGATCAGTATTGAGGGTATGTGCCTCTCGGTCGTCCTCCATACTCCGTTCCGTCATTCCCGCCTGCGCGGGGATGACG
>QIIJ01000601.1 GCA_003232595.1 Aurantimonadaceae bacterium
TTTGAGGCTTCAACCTGCTTGCCATTTGCGAGCACAATTCCTGTTACCCGCCCTGCTTTGCTTGTTATCTCTGCAACCTCGGCGTCTGTGTGAATGTCACCCTTTGCGGCTTCAATCATGCCGGTAAGTGCCTTGATCATGGTGTCTGCACCATTTTTACCGATCACCATGCCAAATGACTGATTGGCCATGCCTTCGAGATAGGGAAACATTGCCCCTCCAGCCTGGTCAGGAGGAAAATCAAGATGCATCCCCCAACTTGCAAGCGTAACTTTTAACTGCGCGCTTTCGAAGTTTTCATCGAGAAATCCACGCGGAGATGAAAGCAGAAGTTTCACCAATTCAGCGACAAGTTTTCGGCCACCCGAACGCCAGATCTTGAATGTAGATTTTGTCAGTGACCACAGGGTCATCGGCGAACCAAGAATTGAAAACAAATGGGGCGATATCTCGCCAAACCGCGCCACCATATCACGCCAGCGTTGAGCATCGTTTTCAGAAAACTCTCGGATACAGGCGCTGGTTTTTTCAAGTTCAGTTGAGATGCCCAGCCACTTTCCATCTGGAAACACCGATGCAAAACAATCATTGGCAGGCACAAACTCAAGTCCCTTCCCGGCAAGTTCTTCGCTAAATTCCTGATGAAACGGAGAGCCTGCAAACAAGGACAGGTTCATGGCTGCAACATCGTGGTGAAAGCCTGGAAGGGTAAGCTGCCGCGTTTGTACAGCCCCGCCAACCACCGGGTTTTTTTCAAACACGCCAACAGACCAACCCTTGCGGGCAAGAATAACAGCCGCCGCCAGTGCATTGTGTCCACCACCAACAAATATTGCATCATATTTCATGCGTGACTCGAATATTCCTCGCCCCGTTTGCCTGAATACTTGCATATGCATATAATTCTGTCTACGCTTAACGGAGCAATTATTTTAGGCTTAAACAAATGAACGCTGCAGGGAGGAACTAAAAATGTCAGCCAGTGATATTGTAAACAATCTTGGGGCAATGCTGATGTCCGGGGAAATCGAAGTTGTTGATTTGAGTTGTCCGCTTGGTCCTGACACGCCGATCATTCAGTTGCCGCCGGATTTTGCCAAGGCCACGCCCAGGGTCGAAATCCACAAAATATCGGAATATGATGATGACGGCCCGTTTTTTGCCTGGAACTGGATGGTGTTGGGCGAACACAGTGGCACTCATTTTGACGCGCCCCATCACTGGATTACCGGCAGGGACTTTGAAGACGGGTACACCGACAAAATTCCGGTGCAGAATTTTGTCGCACCGCTGAACGTGATTGATTGCTCAAGCGAGGCGGAAAATAACCCGGATCACTTGTTGAGCGCCGACGCTGTCAGGGCGTGGGAAGCTGAAAATGGCGCGATCAACAAGGGCGAGTGGGTCGTAATGCGCAGCGATTGGGACAAACGCGGCCATGATGAAGCCTTGTTCCTCAATGCCGATGATACCGGCCCGCATTCGCCGGGGCCAACCGTGGATTGCATTGAATACCTGCTGTCAAAGGGCATCGTTGGTTGGGGTAACCAGTGCATCGGCACTGATGCGGGCCAGGCCGAGGGTATGGATCCGCCCTACCCTGCCCACAACCTTTTGCACAAGGCCAACCGTTATGGCCTGGCCAGCCTTGCCAACCTCGACAAACTACCGGCGAAAGGCTCGATTCTGATCGTTGC
>QIIJ01000488.1 GCA_003232595.1 Aurantimonadaceae bacterium
GTAACACAACCCATTGCCGCCCAGCCGATTGACCCGCCCACCCTTTCCATGACGTTCCGGGTAAACAACGGGCCGCTTGCCGGTCGTGAAGGCGCCAAGGTACAAAGCCGGGTCATCCGTGAGCGACTCTTGAAAGAAGCCGAGGGAAATGTCGCGCTGAAAATCTCGGAAGGAAACAGCAATGATTCCTACGAGGTTGCAGGACGCGGTGAATTACAGCTTGCCATTCTGATTGAAACCATGCGTCGGGAAGGTTTTGAAATGACCATCGGTCGCCCGCGTGTGTTGATGCAGAGCGGCAAAAACGGGCAGAAAATGGAGCCGATCGAAGAAGCCATCATCGATGTTGATGATGAATTCACCGGCCCGGTGGTTCAGAAACTTTCTGCACGTCGTGCAGACCTCGTCGAAATGAAACCCTCCGGCGGGGGTCGTACGCGACTGGTATTCCATGCACCGACCCGCGGGTTGATCGGCTATCTTTCCGAGTTATTGTCGGATACAAGGGGCACCGCCATTTTCAACCGGACATTCCTTGAATATCAGCCCTACAAGGGCGATATCCCGCTGCGGCATACCGGCGCACTGATTTCCAACGGTGATGGCGAAGCGGTTGCCTTCGCGCTGTTTGGTCTGGAAGATCGCGGCCCGATGATTATTTCGGCCGGCGAAAAAGTTTACCGCGGCATGATCATCGGAGAACATGCCCGTGGCAATGATCTTGAGGTCAATGTGCTGAAGGGCAAGCAGCTTACAAATATGCGCTCCTCCGGCAAGGATGAAGCGGTTAAGCTGACGACGCCCATCCAGATGACACTGGAAAAAGCACTGTCCTATATTACCGATGACGAGCTTGTGGAAGTGACGCCAAAAAGCATCCGGTTGCGCAAGCGGGAGCTTGATCCGATTGAACGAAAACGGATCATGCGTGCCCGCCAGGCGGAAGCTGTTTAACCTTCCAGGCCGGTCTGTCCACAAACTTGCAGATTCTTTCCTATATTAGCCATTTTTTCCTTGTTGGTTAATAAATCGTTAACTATGCTCACTGCCATGAGTACGATTTCGATAGATGTGCGGCGGGCGGAACCGGAAGATGCAGCAGAGATTGCTGCAACCCATGATACGTCATGGCGACAGGCCTATTGCGGTATCCTTCCCCACAAGGCGCTTGATGCGATGGTTCGCAGGCGCGGTGCCGACTGGTGGGAGCGTGCCATTCGAAATTCTACAAATATACTGGTGCTCGATATTGGTGATCAGATCGTCGGTTACGCCACTCTTGGTACCAACCGTGTCAGCACCCTGCCATTTGACGGCGAGGTCTATGAAATTTATCTGCTGCCGGAATACCAGGGTGTCGGTTTTGGAGCAAAACTGTTTGCCGCCGCCCGCATGGAACTGGCCGCCCTTGGCATGAAGGGCCTGGTTGTCTGGGCACTGGAAGACAATTGCAACGCGGCTAATTTTTACCAGAATGCCGGCGGGCGCGATGTAGCTGAAGGCAGCGAAACCTTCGACGGCGCAACCCTGAAAAAAGTCGCCTACGCCTGGAACTAGACTGTTTCATGTATACATGGAAACAGTTGGTCGCGAAGAGCGCCCCGGTGCTGTGCACCGCGCCAATTGATACTTGCATGGGCAGGCTGGGGCGTAGCCCCAAATGGCCGTGAGCGAAAGCAATCAGGAGCGATCGATTCTATCAAAAGATGAAACGCTATAGGGCTTTATTTTGTATGTGGGCGTGTTCGGGCAGATCTTAAAATACATAGGGATAAACATATCTTGCAATCACTGATTGCAGGAAAATGATGCCGAGCAGAAGAATGATCGG
>QIIJ01000008.1 GCA_003232595.1 Aurantimonadaceae bacterium
GGATCAACCATGGCAACACCCAGAATATTGCCTGGGCTTGAGACCAGATGACACAGTTGCCGCTTCATCGAGCCGCGCATGCACTCGGCAATCAGCGCCGGCCCGGCACCTTCGCTGACCTGGGTCCAGTGCTGCAATGAATCCAACAACAAATCCAATGGGCGCAAGGGCACCCCGTCTTCTACCAGGTATTTGAATACCTGAAAGAGCATAGCCTTGGGCATGGCAGTTTCCACCGCTTCCACCCCCGGCGCATCAATTGCGCGAGCAGCTTCCAGGACAGATTCAAATTCAGGTCTTGAGAATAGAATCCCAAGGTTCTGTTCGTAAAACCGGAATGTCAACTCGGCAAGAACCTCCTCGGAGGCCAAGGCCTGAAAGTTCAGCGCTTTGAGCTCTGAAGCAAATTTCGCAGGCACCCAGTACATCTCTGAAGCGAGACCGGGTAAGCGCACGATATCTTTTTCCGGGCATCCGATCGAGATCAGGATTTCCCGTTCGCAGCCAATCAGAATCGCATTCTCGGGCAGAAAAAGGCGGTGGATCGGGACTTCATCAAGTTCGATGACCAGCTCCCTTTCTCTGGCATCCTGCGAGCTCAGAAAGTCCGGAGGAGGGAAATCGACGCCACGAAGCCGGACCAACTTTTCAAACATCTTGTCCGAATGGACACGCAAGCCTGGAATGTCGATATCGGCGTTCAATACATCGTCAAAGTAGACCCTAAAACGTGTGCTTCGGGTCACCACGGGGGTTTTTGTACTTTCGGCCTGTGTCGCAGACGAAGTTTGCGCCTCTTTTTCAAGCGCTTCTTGCGCCTCAGTCTTCAAAAGTGAGCGCCGCAGCCCCATGGATGTAAAAAACATCATGGCGGCTGCACCGGCAAAAATCCAGAACGGGAACCCCGGGATCAACCCGATTCCCAACACGATGGCAGAAGCAACGCCGGGAACGCGCGCATCGGCAAACAGTTCGCGGGAAATATCAGTGCCCAAGTCGTCATTGTCCTGATTGGCCACCCGCGTAACCACAATGCCTGCGCAAAGTGCCATCAGCAAAGCTGGTATCTGGGCCACAAGGCCATCGCCGATTGTCAGAAGAGAGTAGATGGAAACAGCCTCTGAGAAAGTAAAGCTGTGGATTCCGACACCAACCGCGACCCCGCCGATAAGGTTGATCACGGTAATGATGATTCCGGCGATCGCGTCGCCTTTGACAAATTTCATTGTGCCGTCCATGGCACCAAAAAACTGGCTGTCACGGTCGAGACGCTTTCGCATCAACGTGGCTTCTTCTTTCTCAATGTTTCCGGCCCGGACCTCGGCGTCAATACTCATTTGTTTGCCTGGCAACGCATCGAGGGCGAACCTTGCGCCCACTTCTGCGACGCGCTCGGCACCTTTGGTGATCACCAGGAATTGCACAACGGTTATGATCAGAAAGATCACCAAACCAATTGCAACGCTACCCGCAACAACAAATTCACCAAATGTTTCAATGATCTGGCCAGCATCGGCCTCTGACAGGATCAAGCGTGTCGTGCCGATCGAGAGCGCCAGCCTGAACGAGGTTCCAATCAGTATGACGGAAGGGAACGTAGAAAAGTCTGAGGGATGTTTCAGATAGATCGCGACCATCAATAACAGAATGGAAAGCGAGATGTTTACGGTAAGAAGAACGTCGATAATAG
>QIIJ01000116.1 GCA_003232595.1 Aurantimonadaceae bacterium
GTACCAATATTTGAGTAGAAAAACTTCTCTGAATATTCCGTCAATGCCGAATTTGTTGTGAGCGTCCCGAGCTTTTTACCTGTCGCGAGGGCGGCGGCATCAAGCGCCTGCTGGAGGTTGGAAGTATAACGACTTATTTGGGAATAGTCGACAGCTGCTGCCACAGTCGCCATGATTGGCACCAGGGCTATGGCAGATGCAATCGCGAAATTTCCGCGTTTGTCTTTTAAAAATCTCTTCAACATCGTAGACTCCACTAAACCAGGTTGGGCACAATTCACCCTTGATTCCGAAAAGCGGACTATGCCAGAGACTTGTTGAAACCCTGTTTCTCAAATCCTTCAAATTTTATACAATTGGCAGAATTTCATTGGCAGCGGGCTAGTGGCCCTGTAAAATGGATGAAACCAATTGCAAAATTCTGTTTGGTAAAATAAGCGTATTACGGGACAAAACCTCAACACTATGAATGGCTTGGACCTTGCATAATTTATTCCCGTTCCATCTGGCTTTCCCGGTCCACGATCTGGATGAGGCCAGAGCGTTTTATACCGATGTGCTTGGTGCGGACATCGGTCGACAAGATGAAACATGGATCGATTTCGACCTTTATGGGCATCAAATTGTCGCCCACCTGAAAAAAGATCTGAATTCAGTCACCAGAATAACCAACCCTGTTGATGGCCATGATGTGCCGGTGCCCCATTTTGGCGTCGTGCTCGATATGGACAGTTGGAGAGAGCTGAGCGAACGTCTGCAAAAAAGAGCCGACCTAATCTGGGTCATTGAACCAACTATCCGTTTTGAGGGGCTGCCTGGAGAACAGGCGACGCTTTTTATTCTTGACCCTTCCGGAAATGCGATTGAATTTAAGGGTTTTTCCGATATGTCATCGCTGTTTGCGTCCTGATATTTTGAGCGATCCCGCACCCGTGGTCATATCAAACCCATATAGCGTTTCATCATTTGATGGAATCGTTCCTGATTGCTTTCGCTCACGGCCATCTGGGGCTCCGCCCCAGCCTGCGCGGGCGCGGTGCACAGCACCGGGTCGCTCTTCGCGACCAGACTGTTTCCATGTAAACATGAAACAGTCTAGCCGGTATTATGGCCCGGTTGTCACAAAACTCAGCCCTGCCCGCCGCCCGCCTTTAAGGCCTGTTCAAAAGAAACATCTATGGCGTTTTTTACCTCATCCTTAAATGCAATCGTTGCATCAAGAATGGTTTCGGCCTTGAAAAAATCGTGCACCCTGTAAGAATTCACTTCCGGTCGAAGCATAATATCAGGCGGACGGATTTTCATCTTCATTGCGGTGGTAGTCTGCATCATCAGCTGACTTGCACCGTAAAGCGCCTCAATGCGTGAGGGTATATCGCCAGGCTTGCCGCGCGGTGAACCAACAACATCAATGGCAAGCAGCACATCCGCCTTATCATAGAGTTGATCGAAGGGTACCGGATTGGCAATGCCGCCATCAATGCAGACAACGCCGTTGACAATCACCGGCTTGAATGCTGCCGGGATTGCAATTGATGCAGCGACTGCATTATTTATCGAGCCTTGTGAAATATTCATTTCCTTTTGGCCATAAAAATCTGTTGCGGTTATGATCAAAGGAATTTTCAATGTATCAAAGGATTCAGGCACCTGGGGCGGCATGAAGGTTTTCAATACCCGCTCGGCAT
>QIIJ01000254.1 GCA_003232595.1 Aurantimonadaceae bacterium
CTCACGCTTGGCCCAGACGGCCAGTATCAGCGCCGTGGCACCGTGAAACAGCGGCGCGGGCATGCGTATCCAGAACGGGTTAGAGCTGTTTACCAGATCAGTGACCGCCCGAATAACCCAGGCAACAAGCGGCGGCTTTGAGTAGTAACCAAGGTCTAAGTTCTGACCCCACAACCAGTACTGCGCTTCATCGACGAACAAATCGATATTTGAGAACCACAGTGTCACAAGCCTGAACCCGGTGACAACGGTCACGATCAAAACGGCAGTTGTTTGCCAGTTAGTCTTTGAGGCGGGCATTATGTCTCTTTTCCCCGTGGATCAGCCAAAGATTGCGGGAATAAATGAAAATGCCCAGTGACTGGCCCAGAATGAACACCGGATCAGCACGATAAACTGCGTAGGTAAACAGGATAATGCCGCCGGCGATGGAAAAATACCAGAACGCCACCGGCACAGTGGACCGTTTGGCTTTTTCAGACGCGATCCATTGCACAATAAATCTGGCCGAGAACATCAGTTGGCCGCCAAGGCCAAAAACCACCCACCAGAATTCCACGGCGTTGTCGACCTTCAGGAACGCGAAAATTTCACTCATTTGCTATCCGCCGATTGGTTAATTTCTGTCGGCAACGCGGTTTTGCGCCGCCGGATCAGCCACATGACTCCGAACAGATCGACAATGCCGACCAACCCGCGTTGCAGGTTTGAATAGTTGGATTTGCCGGCGACACGGGCACGGTGGCTGACATCGACATGGGCTACTTGCCATCCGGCCCGGCTAAACAGCGCGGGCAGATAGCGGTGCATGTGGTTGAAATACGGAAGTTCGAGATAGGCGGATTTGCGGAACGCTTTCAGCCCGCATCCGGTATCGCGCGTACCGTCTTTCAGCAGCCTGGAACGCAGCCCGTTGGCAAATGAAGAGGCCAGTTTTTTGGACCAAGTGTCTTTGCGCCCAACCCGTTGGCCGATCATCAGGCCAAGGCGTGGTAGGGTGTCAGGAGCAATCAGGCTGGCGAAAAGTTTTGGCAGCTCTTCAGGCGGGTTTTGTCCGTCGCCGTCAAGCGTGGCAATAATCGGCGCATGCGCGGCCAGGACACCGGAATGAATGGCAGCGCTTTGCCCGGCTGAATTTGGGTGTTGGATCAGACGCAAATTATTATGAGATTTCAATAATTTACGCATAACTGCTTCGGACCCATCGGTTGATCCATCATCTACCACAATGATTTCAAACCGTGCCTTACCGTCACAAAAACCTTGTATATGACCTACCAGCTCCGCAATATTTTCCGCTTCATTCTTGATCGGAATTACGACCGAAACCTGCGGATTTTCGTCGGCTGACCCAGCTTTCCGCTGGCTGGATGTGGATCGCTCTTTCCCCACAGATTTACCTTTTCGACAGGTGTTTCAGCACAAGGTTTGCCAGAATTTTGAAACCATAATACGGGCCTGTCGCAGGTAACATGCAATGCAACGTCATAGCAATATAGCGGGTGCGTCACCGGCAAGGATATACCGATCAACTTTCGATTTTTCGGTCCGGAGTAAAAAAGGGCCGAAGCGATATTCGCCTCGGCCCTAAAATTGTCAAAACTCGTTACGCTAGTAAAATCTTACCACTTGTCCGGACCTTTTTCGGCAAATGCGTGGACCAGAAAATCGATAAATGCACGCAATGCACGCACCTTTGGCTGGGTGAAACGGCCCGGCGGGTACACCGCATAGATGCCCTGTGTCTCGATCGGCAGATCAGGAATGGCTTCTTCAACCAGACCCTGTTGTAAAGCATCCGCATAAAGGAACGAGGGCAGATAGGCTATTCCCAGGCCGGAAATGGC
>QIIJ01000106.1 GCA_003232595.1 Aurantimonadaceae bacterium
CCCTTTTGCTTGCAGCACTTGCCGGCCTTTATTCTGAACGGTCAGGGGTCTTTGATATCGGCCTTGAGGGCAAAATGCTGGGTGGGGCCTTCGGTGCTGCTACTATTGCCGCCATAACCGGTTCCGCATGGCTTGGGGTTTTGGGCGGCATTGGCGTTGCGCTGATGCTGGCACTGGTTCACGCCTTTGCCTCGATTACCGCAAAAGGAAACCAGATCGTTTCCGGTGTTGCAATCAATTTTGTTGCCGCCGGACTGACAGTTCTGCTCGGCCAGAGCTGGTTTGGCCTTGGTGGCAAGACACCGCAACTGCCCAATTCTGCGCGCTTCACCGCGATTGAATTGCCGTTTGTCGAAACCCTGAGGGATGTGCCCTTCATCGGCTCTATTTATGAAAATCTGCTTTCAGGCCACAACATCATTGTCTATTTCGCCTTTGTCATGGTGCCTGTCACCTGGTGGGTGTTGTTTCGAACCCGATTTGGCCTGCGGCTTCGGGCGGTCGGAGAAAACCCTGCGGCGGTTGATACGGCTGGAATTTCGGTCACCTGGGCGCGGTATCGGGCTGTGCTTATTTGCGGGGCGTTGTGCGGTGTCGCCGGGGCCTACATGGCAACCGCACAGGCTGCGGGATTTGGCCGCGACATGACGGCCGGCAAGGGTTTTATCGCGCTGGCGGCGCTTATATTTGCCAAATGGCGGCCGGTCCCGGTTATGTATGCCTGCTTCCTGTTTGGTTTCCTGGAAGCACTTGATATTCGTTTTCAGGGTGTTGAACTGCCGGGCATCGGTGCCATTCCGGTGCAACTTATGCAGGCGTTGCCCTATATCCTTACCGTTGTCCTTTTGGCCGGTTTCATCGGCAAGGCCATCCCGCCAAAAGCCGGCGGCGTGCCCTATTCGAAAGAGCGATAAATGGCAGACAAGCTGTTTGATGCTGCCCGCAAGGCAATGGCCTTTGCCCACGTTCCCTATTCACAGTTTCCGGTAGGTGCGGCAATTCTTGCTGGCAATGGCGAGGTGTTTTCAGGCTGCAATGTGGAAAACGCCGCCTACCCGGAGGGCTGTTGTGCAGAAACATCTGCCATTTCTGCTATGGTAGGCAGTGGGCAAAAGCAAATCACCGAGATTGCGGTCATTGCTGAAAAGAAGGCCAGGGCCACTCCCTGCGGCGGTTGCCGCCAGCGGATTGCGGAATTTGGCAGTGTGGAAACACTGGTTCATTTGTGCGATAAAACCGGGGTTGTCGAGACAATCAAACTGGGTGATTTGCTGCCCCGGTCATTTGAATTGTAGGAGCAGGAATTGTTGTTTGCGTTTCTATGACTGAGTTCCGTCATCCTCGGGCACCGACCCGAGGATCCAGTTAGTGTGGTGCAAAGCGTTGAATTTGTTCGAGGTTTGATATTCCTCTGGATCCCCGGCACTCCTGAGCCTGCCGAAGGGGGCCGAGGATGACGACACGGATAGTACGTTGGTTCACCAGAATTTTAAGACTGGCACCACATGCTTACCCTCTTTACAAAGGCCCCACCATGACTCCAGCTACACTAGAAATTCTCACCCGCCTCAACGGCCTTGTCCCGAAGCTTGCACTGGTGCTTGGTTCGGGGCTTGGCGATCTGGTTGACAATATCGATAAGCCTGTGGAAATACCATTTGGAGAATTGCCCGGATTCAGGCCATTCGGGCAAACTTGTTGCCGGTAATCTGACGGGTGTGCCGGTGATCATGCTTTCAGGGCGCAAACACTACTATGAAGAGGGCGATGCGGCTGCCATGCGATTTCCGCTGGAAGTGCTCAAAGAAGCCGGTATTGAGCAGGTCATCCTCACCAATGCCGCCGGTTCCCTGCGCGAAGACATGCCCCCCGGTTCGGTGATGATGATCGAAGACCACATCAATTATTCCGGTCGCGACCCGCTGATTGGTGAACCTGCAGACGCCCGATTTGTGCCGATGGTTGATGCCTATGACCCGGCGATCAGGACCGAGCTTGCAGCGGCTGCAATGGTGGCAAAAGTTGATCTTCATCGCGGTGTTTATATGTGGTTTTCAGGCCCCAGCTTTGAAACACCGGCTGAAATCCGCATGGCAAAGCTGCTTGGGGCAGATGCGGTTGGAATGTCAACCGTGCCCGAGGTTATCCTGTGTCGTTTTCTTGGATTGAAGGTGGTGGCATTTTCCATTATCACCAATTTTGGCGCAGGCCTTTCCGGTGGCGCACCATCCCATGGAGAAACCAGGGAAATAGCACCAATTGGCGGCGAAATTCTGAGCAGGGTTTTGCAGCAATATCTGAAAGATATGGTATAACGGAGACAAAATCAGCCACAAACGAGGCAGCAGGCTTTCGCGCCAACACCCAGTTGGTAACACTGGAGCACAGTCGCAATGACGGCATCGAATTTCGACCTGATCTGTATGAAAAGATCGAAATAAACCTCTCAGCTGTTAAACGCCGCGCTGCAACAATGACCACCCGCCGTTCGGTAAAGAAAAAATTTCAGGCTGCATGGCTGATACGCGCCATTGAATGTATCGATCTCACCACCCTTGCAGGCGATGACACGCCGGGGCGGGTGCGTCGGCTTTGCGCCAAGG
>QIIJ01000495.1 GCA_003232595.1 Aurantimonadaceae bacterium
CGTGACAACCCACTTCAGCAAAGACAATATCGGAAGGATTGGCCAGCCTGTGAGTTTCCGCTTTCAATAAATCGGCGCTAAAATACCGTGCTGGCACTCGAAAATGAGCTGCAGCTTCGTTGATCGCCGCCTCATCGGCTTTCAGGTCAATCGAAGCGATTGCGGCCAGGCTTTCATGGGCGAGGTTGACGCTGGCAAGCGCCTGTTCAGCCAGTGTTATGATCTCACCTGTTTTCGCACCACGTTCACAGCCCAGACCAAGCACCAGGATTTTTGGATGATAAATCAGTTCAAGTCTGTCCGGCAATATTACATTTTCACTAACAGTAATTTTCGCCTTGCCATTTTCATCAAATGGTAAGCCTCGAAGTGTTACTTTTTCGCCGCCTAATAATGCTGCCATCAAACCTTTGGCCACTTCCGGGTTGGCCAGAGAGTAACCTTCCGGTGGTTCATCCAATGCCAGGTTAAATTTCAGATCACCAGCTGTGGTTATCGCCGCGTGGCCGTTCAATTTTTCGGCCAGATCGCGCGCAATCAGATTGGCCCCGTGGTGACCACCAAGCAGCGGAATAATGCTTCTGCCATCATCAGAAACCACAACCACAGGCGGTTCTGAATGTTTGTCAGCCAATACAGGCGCGAGGCAACGGATAACCGCCCCTGTCGCCATGATGGCAATTATCGGGCGACCAGCAGTAAATAGCTGGCCAAGGTGATCAGCGGCATTCGCAAATTTGATATCACAGCGCCTGACCCGTCCGGAATATCCGTGAATTTCACCGCCCGCGACCTGTTTGATTTGTTCTGCAACTGCCTCACCCTGTCTGGTCAGGACAATAATTGCGGGAGGATTATCAAATTTAGCAGTCATGATACGCACTCCGCCAGCTTTGCATCAGGCAAAAGTGTTTCAATCCACGGCTCTGAACCCTTGTAAACCAGCACCATCGAAAAATAGGGGGCTGCATCGCCACCAATGTCGCTCATCGGCACGATTTTCTGATTGGGAAGGCTCGCTCGCTCCACATACGCTGCGTTCTGCAACAGGTCCAAACGCTCAAGCAACGCCCGCAGGCGCGCAAAATGCCGCCCGACTTTAATAAACGCAACGGCATCCGAGATTGCCAGTCTTGCCTCTATTTCAGTGTCCGACAAAGGGGCCGGAATGATCGTCAACACATCATTACGTGCAGCAAGCGGTCGTTTCAGCACCGCTGCCGCCGTCATCAACGAGGAGACCCCCGGCACAATTTCGCATGGATGGTCAGCAGCCAGTCGCTCAAACAAATACATGAACGAACCGTAGAAAAATGGGTCACCTTCACACAATACGGCCACGTCAGATCCTGATTTAAGGTGTAAGGATATCGCTGTTGCAGCTTGATCGTAAACATTTTTTGCCGGATGCCGGCTGGTCTTCATCGGCACAATGATGGGAATTTCCAACTGGTCGGCTTTTAGATATTCAGCAACAATCGAACGGGCAAAGCTCTTGCCATCATCTGGAGCCGGCCAGGCAACCACCTTGACCCGCTGCAATATTCGCAAGGCCTTGAGTGTGATCAACTCAGGATCGCCGGGACCAACGCCAAGGCCGTATAATAAGCCACTCATCCGGCTGCTCCCGGCTTGATAACTCGCCACTGAATGACAGGTTTGGACTGGTTCCAGCCGCGAAATTTGCCCATCGGCGCAGCTGTCTCAACAGAAATACGTGTAAGCGTACCGCCAAGTTTATGGTGCAGGTCTATCAGCAAGGCCTCGCTTTCCAGCGTCACTCCGTTGGCAACCAGCACCCCTTCGGGTTTCAAAGCCCGCCAGCAGGCATCAAACACGCCATCAACGGTCAGCCCGCCGCCAATGAAGACTGCATCGGGTCGAGCAAGGCCATCAAGCGCCACCG
>QIIJ01000089.1 GCA_003232595.1 Aurantimonadaceae bacterium
TGGGTTCAAACTGAACCGCACCACGAGAATTCCCTTCAACCTTCCCCAAAACAACCTGGGGCGTGGTCAAAGGGGCATTAAACAGCGGGTCATTGTCAGATATATGGAGCGGCAATTCGATTGTTAAGCTAAATGTATCAGTTGAGATATTGCGGACCATCGACTGGTTCGAAAACATCAACTCAAGCCCCCCAAAAAGCTCTTTTAAACGCATGGGCTGATCGTTTTCCCAACTGGTTTTGATCACCTTTGGCAGATTTTGGACATTCGCCTCGCGCTTGCACAACGCCTCAAGCGCCTTGGCAACAGTGTCCGCCTGTTCGCTCCTGAGATAATCGCATTTCGGTTCGAAGGGCACGAATTCAGCCGGTTTGGTGCACAGGGCCTCAAGCGCCTCATCCACATTGCCAACGCCTGTTTTATTCAGATACTCGCATTTTGGATCAAACGGAACAAACTCCGCCGGTTTTATACAAAGTGCCTCTAGCGCCTCATCCACATTGACCGTCTTTTTAATATCGGCAAGATAGCCGCAATCCGGCTGATGGCCGATGTCACCTGCATCAAGGCAAGTAAGCGAAGGATGTTGCAATCTGCGCAAATCATGCGGTGATAATCCGCCGACCACGGTATTTTCGTCATTACTCTTGGCCGCGCCAAGAATACAGTAGTGATGTTCAACACCAATCGGGGTTGCACTCAGCAATTGCAGCCGGCGATTTTCCTCAGCCCGCCGACGTACCAGCGCCAGCCAATAGTCGCCTGCAAGAAAATTTTGCCCGGCCAGCGGAAGGGTAATTTTCTTGTCAACAATGGTAAGAACCAGCACTCCGCCGCTTATTTCAGCCTTGCGGACGGTGCTGCCTGGCGAATTGAGCGGACTTCCCGCATGTCTGCCATCAACAAACTTCCAGCTTCCCGCTTCAAGGCTCAATTGGCACCAGCCATCCCATTCGCGTATGCGCGGCAGGGCCGTAACCACATTGGCAGGGATCGCCGGATCGAGAATACCAGTCAGATTTTCCGTCGCCACCCAATCATCTGACGGCATGCCCAAAAGCTGTTCACTCGCATTGCTGAAATATTCGTAACTGTGGCCTGTGGGATCTGCCTCTGCGGCCATATCATCCTGGCGCAGTTCGCGCGATCCATTGTCGTTCGACCACTTTAACCAGATTGCAACCGGGCGACGGTTTTCATCAAACTCAACCCTGTGGGTTTCGATGCGAAACAGATAGTTGGTCACGGCCCGTTCAATAGTCACATCGTCTGCACAGGGGTCGCATTCGTTGCCTGTATCAACTGCATCGACAATCTCGATTTCGATTTCCGCATCGCCGGATTGAGGAATTCGGCTCGGGTCAAAAGCCGGTCGGCAGGGGTCTTTTTCTTCTGACAAATCCTCTTTTTTTGCAGCTTTTATCTGCACCATGCGTTGTTTGCGAAAGCAGGTATCGGCACCATGCAATGCCGGGTCGAACAACGGGCTGTGCCCTTCATCGTCACCCTCAAACACGGTGACCACCCGATCCCAGATATCGACATAAAGATAAGATTCATCATCAGGAGCACTCAGCAATGGCTGAAAATCCAGCGGCTGGTCTGCTCCAGGTCGCATCCAGACCTCTTTTGGCAGATCACGCTGGTTGAGATAAAGGCCTGC
>QIIJ01000505.1 GCA_003232595.1 Aurantimonadaceae bacterium
GATGTCGATGGGTTTAAAGATCGCAAAGCGGAAGCAGCTGCCCGCGGCAAATTGCGCGGCTTGGGGTATTCCACTTTTGTTGAAGCATGCGGATTGGCCCCATCAGCGGCAGCCGGTTCTTTGGGAGCTGGTGTTGGCCTATGGGAATCTGCTGAGGTGCGGGTTAATCCCGTTGGGACAATCGAAATCCTGACAGGAAGCCATTCTCATGGACAAAGCCACGAAACAACATTTGCGCAATTGGCATCGGATCGATTTGGAATTCCAATCGCCAATGTGCAGATCGTTCACGGTGATACCGACAAGGTCCAGTTTGGCATGGGAACCTATGGCTCTCGTTCCGGCCCTGTGGGCATGAACGCTATCGTGAAGGCGTTGGACAAAGTAGAGGCCAAGGTTAAGAAAATCGCAGCACACACTTTGGAGGCATCCGAAGACGATATTGTGATAGAGGATGGTGTTGTCAGTGTGGCAGGCACAGACAAACAAATGTTATGGCACGAGGTTGGTCTGGCCGCTTATATGGCCCATAATTTGCCGGAAGGCATGGAGCCTGGTCTGAAGGAAGGTGCGTTTTATGATCCTCTCAATTTCTCCTTTCCTTCAGCGGCACTCGTTTGTGAAGTCGAGGTTGATCCTGAAACCGGAACGACTGAGATTATCCAGTTTGTTGCATGTGATGATTTCGGAAACATCATAAACCCGATGGTGGTTGAAGGGCAGGTTCATGGTGGTGTGACTCAAGGGATTGGTCAGGCGATGTTGGAAAATGTCGTTTATGATGATGAAGGACAATTGTTGACGGGCTCTTATATGGATTACACCATGCCACGCGCCGATGATTTGCCTTCCTATACAATCGAGCATCATTGCACCCCGAGTCCACTTAATCCGCTCGGCATCAAAGGTTGCGGCGAGGCTGGTGCAATTGGCGCGCCACCGGCAGTCATTAACGCAATTACCAATGCTATTGGCAACAACGATCTCGCAATGCCCGCTTCACCACAAAATGTGTGGGCGGCAATTCAGGCGAAATAATCCAGTTAATGTCGTAGTTTCAAGCGACAGGGAGAAACAATATGTACGAAACAAATTATCACAAAGCCGACAGCGTTGATGGTGCCGTTAGTGCAATGGGTACTGCCGAAGACGGCAAATATCTCGCCGGTGGCATGACCCTCATTCCAACCATGAAACAGCGGCTTGCCGCCCCGAGCGATCGCTTGCCGCCCCGAGCGATCTGGTTGATATCGGTGGAATATCCGATCTTGCCGGTATATCTGTCAACGGCAGCACTGTGCGTATTGGCGCTGCCACGACCCATGCGGATGTGGCATCCAGCAGCGATCTCGCCTCAGCCTGTGGGGCATTGGCCGATCTTGCTTCCCACATTGGCGATCCCCATGTGCGCAATCGTGGCACCATAGGCGGCTCCATTGCCAATAATGATCCGGCTGCCGATTACCCTGCCGCCATGGTGGCGCTCAACGCCAATATCATCACCAACAGCCGCACCATTGCAGCCGATGACTTTTTTGCCGGGCTGTTTGAAACGGCGCTTGAGGATAATGAAATCATCACAGCGATAGAATTTGAAGCACCTGCAAAAGCCGCTTACCAAAAATTCCCCAACCCGGCCTCGCGTTATGCCATGGCGGGTGTGTTCGTTGCGCAATCAGGTGATGGTGTCCGAGTTGGCGTAACGGGCGCCGGTTCTGATGGTGTTTTCCGCCACGGTGAAATGGAAGCAGCCCTTTCCACCAACTGGAGTGCCGATGCCATTGACGGTATCGCCGTTGATGCAAATGATCTGCTCTCCGATATCCACGGCGATGCAGAATACCGCGCCAATCTGGTGAAAGTTATGGCAAAACGGGCTGTCGCAGCAGCCTGATTTACATAAACAGGCGCATTGGCATATACGAAGCTGAAACACCATCAGGGCAAACCAACCCGCAGTCTCTGGTCGGCAATTTCCGGTATGACGCATTATTGCGTTATATATGTATTTATACCAACGATGAACAATATACCCCCGGCCGGTGGTTTTAACAGCAAGATTTTCTCATTGTTAGCCAAACCGCGCAAACTGATATCTCAAACATCCGGGCATCGCGACCTATATTCATAGCAACCGGTAACATAATTACCAGACAAGGAAAACGCTATGAATGTCCATATCGATGCAGCAGTGATATCTGTCGATGCGCCTGTCGTGCACCAGTGGTTGAATGATGACAAAGCAGTTTTGGTGGATGTTCGTGAAACATCCGAATTTGATCAAGAACACATCCCCGGTGCACTGCTTCTGCCAATGTCCGTGTTTGATCCGGAACTGTTTCCCAAGGTACCGGGTAAAAATATTGTATTGCATTGCGCAATCGGTAAACGGTCAGAAGCCGCCGGAAAAATGCTGCTTAAACAAGGCCACAAAAATGTTATTCACATGAGTGGCGGACTGGGTGCCTGGAAAGAGGCCGGGTTTGAGACGGAAGAGCAGTTTCTCCCGCCTACAATCGAAAAGCCGAGCGCCTCGAAAAATCAACTGGCAGGCGACAGCTTGACGGCCCCCGATAGGTCCGGTGTGGTGTTGCCTGGAGTGGTGTTGGTTGATGAGTTTATGACGCCGCACGAACTAACGATCACAGAGCTTGCAGATGCAATCGGTGTGACTACAGAAGTCATTAATTCTCTGATCAGCGGCGACGAGCCTGTGACTGCAGAACTTTCCCTGCGGCTTGCGCGTTATTTCTGCACAGACAATGACTTTTGGCTGAACCTCCAGCTGACTTCAGATCTTGATCTGGC
>QIIJ01000379.1 GCA_003232595.1 Aurantimonadaceae bacterium
CAGCCAATATGAGCGGCCAATGCTTTCAGGATAATCGGCCACCCGCGCCATAAAGCGCGCGACGTGGTCGACGGGCACCAGCGGCACAAAGGTGTCCGCCCCGCCAACAAGTGCCGGCAGCTTTCCGGAATAGAGGTCACGAACCAGATCGTTGGGTCCAATAAACTGGGTTGTTCCTCCGGTTGATGAATCTCCGATTACCGCAGACGGATTGATGACGGTGTAGGGTATGTTCAGTTCCTGCGCTGCTCGCTGAACCATGATGTTTTCTTCGACTTTGCTTGCCTCATAGGCCCCGGTTTTCCGGTAATGTAGATTGATTTGAGCCTGTTGGCTGGCAAGTGGAGAGCGCAGAATTGTGGCAGCATGGGTGGCAGCCAGATAGCCGGTAACGAAGACAAACCGGCGAAAACCCGGAATGGTGCCACACCAGCGCAAAATACCGAGACTGCCCAGCACATTGACAGTACGCGCCTCTTTTTTGTCCAGGCCAAATTCATAACGTGCCGCCAGATGATAAACATCTTTAATGCCGATATCAGCGGCATTCAGGTCAAATTCGTGAAAGGATAATCTGGAGACATCGCCTCCATGGGCTGAAATCCACCTGCTGTATTCCTCAGCCCGCCTGGAAGCATTGCGAAGCAAAACCAATACGTTGCGATTCGCCCTGGTCAATTCCGGCACCAGCCAGCGGCCAATAAATCCGGTTGCTCCGGTTACAATTGTATCGGGGTCAGGCACGGCTACATTCCTTTACTAGACTGGTCTATATATTTTAGAGCATGCCGAAACCGAAAATTGCAGGTGTTCAGGTTAAGCATTACAGGCTGGAAGCAGGGTTTGAAGTCAAGACAGCTTCGTGCACCAGGTTGATGCAGTTTTTGGCGGCAATATCGAGGTGCGAAAGCTCCCCCGTTATGCGCGACAATAAAAGCGCCCCTTGAATCTGGCTGAAGATGGCATTTGCCAGCTCGCCAGCGAGTTTTTCGGCAACAAACCGATTAAGATATTGTTGCAACAGGCCACTCCATTCAGCATAGGTATCGCGACAGGCAGCAAGAACCGGAGAATTCGACCCTGAAAGTTCCAGCCCGACTGTAGAGATCGGGCAGCCACAGGAAAATTTCGTCCCGGTCAGGCGCATTTTGAAATAGGATATCATCTGATTGACGGCCTCCTCCGGATTGTCCGCCCCCTCAAAGCCTGCCTCTAGCAGCCGGGCAATCTCTGAACCGGATGCTTGAATAGCCTGAATCGCAATCTCCTCCTTGCCACCGGGAAAATGAAAATACATCGACCCTTTTGGTGCGTCAGCACGGAAAAGAATATCATTCATTCCAGTACCGAAATAACCCTTTTCATCGAACAGTTTTGATGCCGATTGCAATATCCGTTGTTTGGTATTTTCGCCCTTTCGGGAAGGCAGGGAGGAAGTCATTTATAATAACTAGACCGGTCTCTATATTTTGTCAACCAGCCTGCCAAGACCCACCTGCTACCGGCCTGTTCAAACCCTTGCTGACCACCGGTTGCTGAGTGTTGAAGACGATAGTTTACGTTATGCCATCGGTGACAGGCTGATCCGGCTTGCCTTGCTCGGTAAATCCGATATTGATGTTCGCCGGGTGACCGCCAGCACACCCAAAGAGTCAGCAATCCATCTTGGTGATGCAACTTTTCTGACCCGGTTGCGCAACATCTGACCCGGTTGCGCAACAGGCGCGTGGAGATAATTCACGTTGAAACCCCGGATAATACCTTGCAGGCATTTGTCCATCCAGGCCTTGGTGAACAGCCCTTGCATGCGTGTTCGTCAGCAAAGGCAATTGCGGCTTTCGCTGAAGGTGAAATACAGGAAGACATTATCAACAGCATTTGCGAAATACCTGATTCTGAAATGCGCCCGGACCATGAAGCACTGACAAGGGACTACCAGTCAATTCGCGAACCGGGATTTGCCCAATGTGACCAGGAAATCGATCTGGAAAGCGCTGCGTGAGTTGGGTGTGACATATAAAAAAAGCGCTGAAACATCCCCCAATACCGGCAAAGGCGGACGACGACAAAC
>QIIJ01000148.1 GCA_003232595.1 Aurantimonadaceae bacterium
CTCATAACCCTTTGAGCTAAAATTCGCAACGTGAAGTGGATGCCTTCTTGACCGAAGCCCGCCACTGAGGCATTGGCTCAATCACAAGGGAATTTCATGTCTGACAGTTTTAAAATGCAATTGCGTCAAACCAAGTCACAGGTGAACAGTGAATTGAAGCGCCTGCTGGGCGAAAAATTGTCTGTTGGTGAAATTACCCGCCCATCCCGGTTAATGGCTGCTATTCGCCATGGGGTGCTTAATGGCGGTAAGCGGCTTCGGCCATTCCTGTTGATTGAAACGGCCCGAATATTCAAAAAAAACGGGCCCGGTATATTGCGCGCCGCCTGCGCATTGGAATGCCTGCATTGTTATTCTCTCATCCATGATGATCTGCCCTGTATGGATGATGACGAATTGCGCCGCGGCCAACCAACCGTACACAAGGCATATGACGAGGCTATGGCGGTGCTTGCCGGTGATGCCCTTTTGACATTTGCCTTTGATATTCTGGCTCAGGCGGAAACTGTGCCGAACCCGGAAATTCGCGCCGAACTGGTGCAAATGCTGGCGCGCGCAGCGGGTCACGGCGGCATGATTGGCGGACAGGTGCTTGATATTGCTGCTGAAACCACAGAACTTGCTGAAACCGAAATCCTGCAGTTACAGGCGATGAAGACCGGCGCTTTAATCCGGTTTGCCTGTGAGGCAGGCGCTGTGATTGGCCAGGGGTCAAATGAAGAGCGTGAAAGACTTGCCCGATTCGGCAAGATCATCGGCCAGGCATTTCAGCTCACTGATGATCTGCTTGATGTAACATCAAGCAGCGAGACACTGGGCAAGGCCGCCGGCAAGGATTCAGACCGTGGGAAAAAGACCCTGGTTGATATCTACGGTATTGAGGGCAGCCGGAAGAAGTTGCAATCCCTATTTTCTGATGCCAATGATTTACTTGCCCCCTTTGGCTCAAAGGCTGAAATGTTGAGAGATACCGCGAAATTTATAATTGAACGAAGCAACTAAGGAGACAGGAACAATGGCCCGAATTGAATCGATCGAACAGCTCCGAAAAAACTACCCGCCAAAAATCAAGCGGTCGATAACCAAGGAGATTTCGACCCTGGACCAACATTGCCGGGATTTTATCGCCCTGTCACCATTTATGATGATCGGTACCCAAAGTGCTGACGGGCTGGGCGATGTTTCTCCACGCGGTGACAAACCGGGCTTTGTCAGGGTACTCGATGATACAACTATCCTTATCCCTGATCGTCCGGGCAACAACCGGCTCGATACACTCACCAATATAATTGAAAACCCCAATGTCGGCCTGCTGTTTCTGGTACCCGGTGTCAAGGAAACCCTGCGCATCAACGGCAAGGCCGAAATTCGCGATGACGATGAATTGATGGCCCTCGGCGAGATGAACGGTAAACGTCCCAGAATAATCATTCAGGTTCTGGTGAAAACCGCCTATATGCACTGTGCCAAAGCCCTGATGCGTTCAAGGCTTTGGGACCCACAGGCACAGATTGAACGCAGCCAGTTGCCTTCCATGAGCGAGTGGATGATGGCACACAACACTATGGAAGTTGAGCCGGAGACCACAGAGGCCATGGAAGAACGCTACAAGGAACAGCTTTATTGACGATCATCTGGACCGCTTGCAG
>QIIJ01000098.1 GCA_003232595.1 Aurantimonadaceae bacterium
ACCCCGGCAAACGCGATGGATTGCTTCAATAACCTGATCCCTGACCGCCGGGTTCTGACTGCGTGTGGTGCCCTGGATTTGAACAGTGTCGGGAATTTGATTGCGCACGGTGCCGCCTTCAATACGACCCAGTGAAACTACCGCAGCATCAAGCGGCGCAATTTCGCGACTGACGACAGACTGAAGCGCAGAAATAAATGCCCCGGCGGCAACAATTGGATCGATCGTCAAATGCGGGTGCGCCCCGTGGCCCGATTTGCCGCAAATTTCGATGTCAAAGCTGTCGGTTGACGCGAACGCGATTTTCGGATGCCATCCAATCGTTCCAGCACTTAGAGGCGGCCAGTTGTGGTAGCCACGTCAGGCTTGCCCCATTCCAATACGCCGTCTTCAATCATCGCACGGGCGCCGCCAAGGCCTTCCTCGGCAGGCTGAAATATCACCATTGCTCGTCCGCTCAGCCTGTCCTGGAGTGACGCCATCACATAGGCAAACCCCAGCGCAATCGCCGTATGGGCATCGTGGCCACAGGCGTGCATTTTCCCAGGGTTCCGGGAAACGTAATCCGACGTTCCGGTTTCGGCTATTGGCAAAGCATCCATGTCACCGCGAAGCGCAACCGTTTTTGCCGATCCGCTGCCAATCATTGCCACGACGCCGGTTTTGCCAAATCCGGTTTTGCAATCAAGCCCGAAGGACGCCAGCGTTTTCTGAACAAGCGCCGATGTTTCATGTTCTTCAAATCCAAGTTCGGGATTGGCATGGAGCGTGCGACGAATCTCTATCAGCTTTGGCGCAATTTCAGCAGTGATCGCTTTGATTTCACCGTGCAATGTCACGTCGCCTTTTGTGGTAGGCATGTTCTTCCTTTCATTGCATTTTGGCGCGGCCGGTATTGCCATCGGGATCAGAAAAGATACTTACCCGCGGTATCCAAATACGTGAGCCAGGAAAACCCAACTGGCGGCCTAATATATACGGGCGGCACGTGATTCAGATCACCCGCTTCAAAAACTGCTGCGTTCGCTCTTCGCTTGGGTTAACCAGAACGTTTTCTGCCTTGCCCTGTTCCACAATGACGCCATCATCCATGAAGACCACCCAGTCAGCGGCTTCACGGGCGAACTGAACTTCGTGGGTGACAACAATCATCGTCAGTCCCTGCGCTGCGAGGTCTTTCATCACTGTCAAGACTTCACCGACCAATTCAGGATCAAGCGCCGAAGTGATTTCATCGAACAGCATCAATTGCGGTTTGATGGCAAGCGCCCGCGCGATGGCGACGCGTTGTTGCTGACCCCCGGATATCTGGCTTGGATACGAGTCTTCTTTTTCAGACAACCCGACTTTGTCCAGCAAATCCCGCGCGGTTTGAATGGCCTCAGCCCGTTGGATTCTATGCACCCCCACAGGGACCTCAATTATGTTTTCCAGCACAGTAAGATGCGGGAACAGATTGAAGTGCTGAAAAACAATGCCGATTTTGCGCCGTTGCGCAGCGATAGCCCGGCTTGACAATTTTTGAAGGCGATTATTTTTTAGCTTATAGCCAATCTGTTCGCCGCCGACTTGGATGCTGCCGCGCTCAATGTCTTCCAGATGATTGATGCAGCGCAAAAGCGTTGATTTGCCCGATCCCGACGGCCCCAGGATAACCACGGTTTCGCCGACAGAAACTTCAAGATCTATGCCCTTTAGAACTTCAAGATCGCCGAAAGACTTGTGAACATTGCGAATTTTGACGAGCGTTTTGCCGTTTGCAATTCTGCCGCTGTGGTTGGCGTCTTTCACGATGCCGCCTCGCGGCGCTTGGCGTTTTTCTTTGGGCGGCGTCGGATTTCGTCATCACCACGTGCATAATAGCGTTCGATATAGTTCTGACCCACGTTCAGGATTGACGTGATC
>QIIJ01000278.1 GCA_003232595.1 Aurantimonadaceae bacterium
GCTTTGGCAACTTCGGCAACTTCCGAAAATTCAGCTTTATCCTGCTGATCAGCGGCCTCAACCGGTTTTTTGTCATCATCTTCAACATCATCGTCTTCAATAAAACCCCGGCCAACCTTGTGGGCTGTCTCGAATATTTTCCCGGCAAGGCCGTTGCCTGTGAAATCTTCATCATAGTCGTTCATGCCATCCAGTACCTCAAACACCGGATCGGAGGCCCATAGTTTTCGCAAGGCTTTCTTCTGGATGGCTGCAGGCACATTGGCCGCAATAAAGCGCGTATAATCCGAGGATTTATCCAGTGCCTCAAAGTCGACATCCTCAAAATCCGCCTCGGTCAGGTCGGCGTCCCCGGGTTCAGAATTGTCCAACGGCGCAATGTCTATGACCGCCGTATCGTCGATCTCTCCATCGCGCGCAGCAATTTTGCGCTTAGACCAGCGGGTGGCAAAACCTTCATCTTCACCAGACATAAGCTAATGCCTCTTTTTCTCGAGATCCCGGATTTCATGCAGCGCCTGCTGTCCAAAACTGTGATTGTCATTATGTTTTTTGGTTTGCTTGCGCTTGATAAATTCCTCTTCCTCAGGGCAGTTCTCAACATATTCACCAATAAACGCCTGCAGCAGTTGTGGCATTTCCACGACCTCCACAACCAGCTCACCGGAATCAAGATAGTCCTGCGCCTCATAGGGCGAAGCGGTCACCAGTTGCACATTATAGGGAAGCGCCTCTTCCTCCTCATCTTCCTCTCCCAGCACCACCCAAAGCGAGCCCCCACCTGCCTGCGCCAGGTTTTCGCGATAGGCAGGCGCATCCTTACGGTGCAACTCAAGCGGATCGCATTCCATGAAATAATGCACAAAACCATTGCCTTCTTCACGGATTTTTCCGTGCACCCCCTTTGGTGCATCAAGAACCACACCCGCCGGCTCCCATATATGATCGCTCCACCGGGACTGGATATCCTTTCGCGCCAAAATGACACATAGTGAAACGCATTCAGTCCTTTGGGCGGTTTTGCGGACGGCCTTTGTGGTTGCGCGGTCCTGTTTTGGCATAGTGAAATTCTCTCGTGCCTTTTCCTTCAATTCTCACTATACTGACCCGTGCCTGTTTAGCAATGGAGTAAGGGTTTGGCCAAAAGCAACAGAAATGATAAATCCTTTGATTGTCAGTTACTTGCCTGTAATTGTGAAAATACCATGGCTCTTGATGCCAAACGGCTGGGCAGAGACCTGGGGTTGCCGGACACACCGGAGATTTATCACCATCTCTGCCGCTCGCAACTGGGGTCTTTTGAGGCAGCGCTTGACAAGGCCAATGGCCGAAAAACCATCGTCACCTGCACCCAGGAAGCACCGCTGTTTGAAGAAATCGCCAGCGAGCGGGGTGAACATGATTTATCATTTGTCAATATTCGCGAAAATGCCGGATGGGGCAAATCGGGAAAAAAAGCTGCCGCAAAAATTGCAGCACTGATTGCAGAAAGCGCCTTTCAGGCAACGCCAACCGGCCTGCTGCCTGTCATTTCAAACGGCAAATGTATTGTTTATGGCGATGGTCAACAGGCGATGGAGGTTGCAAAAAAACTTTCTCATCGCCTCGATATTTCGCTTGTTTTGAACAATGCAGACGGGGT
>QIIJ01000195.1 GCA_003232595.1 Aurantimonadaceae bacterium
ACCACCTCGTCAATGGCGGCTGCCGCCCCAGCTGTAGGGTCCAGGTGAGGCGGTTCAAGCACTGCACCGAGTGTGACTTCGGTTTTGGCGGCAAAGGCTTTGATTGCCGTCAGTGAGGCACTCATGGTGAGCATGGCGGTAATGGCCACTGTGCGGGCAATTGATTTCATGATGGTCATTTTCTACTCCCATTGATGTTTTTCGTTTTCAGTTAAGCAGGTTATCAGGCTCCTGTCAGCAGTTGATGGGTTGCAAAGGCCATAACCTTTGCCGATTCCACCATATCGTCGATGATGACATATTCATCCGACCGGTGTGCAAGGTCGAGAATGCCGGGTCCATAGGCGATGCAGTCATGCAGATGGCCGATACGGGCAATGTGTTTTTGATCATAAGTGCCGGGCGAAATCACATAGTCCGGCTGTTTGCACAAAACCTCTTCGATGGCCGCTGCAACTGCTTTCACCACCGGCGCATCTCGCTCTGTCATTGTTGGCACCACATCCCACAAATCACGGATCGCATAGTCGAAATCCCTGCGGTTTTCTTTCAGCCCATCCAGAATCGATGTGACTTCATGTTTAACGGTCGCAAGGTCTTCCTCCAGGAGATAACGCCGATCTATCACCATTCGGCAGCTTTCCGGCACATTTGCACTTGGAAACCCTGTATGTTTTTCCTCATTGCCGCCATGGATCGCATTGATATTCATGGTTGATTGTTTTGCCCCTTCCGGAACCACCGGCATCTCTGTCCTTTTGCTGGCCAATAACGGGTAAAGCTGATTTTCAAAAGCTGATAGCACGGCCCCCATGTGGCGAATGGCGCAATCGCCCAGAAATGGCATGGAGCCATGGGCCTGACGGCCGCGGGTTTCGATTTCTGCCCACCAGACCCCACGATGGCCAAGGCAGATGCGGTCCTTGTTAAGCGGTTCGGGGATAATTACATGGTCTACACGCGGTTTGGAAAAGAGACCCTTTTCAGCAAGATAGGCAACCCCGCCATAACCACCGGTTTCCTCGTCGACTGTGCCTGAAATTTCAATAGCGCCCGGGAATTCAGGGTTGGCCGCAATATAGGCCTCAACCGCAATAACCGATGCGGCAAGCCCGCCCTTCATATCGCAGGCCCCGCGGCCAAAGACTTTGCCATCTTTCACCTCGCCGCCAAAGGGATCAAATGTCCAGCCATGACCAACTTCGACCACATCAATATGCGAATTGAAATGCACAGTCGGGCCGGGGCCGCGCCCTTCATATCGCGCGATTATGTTTGTGCGTGGATAGCGGTCGCTGTCACCGGGCGTACCTTCGCCACGAAAATAATTGATCTGAAATCCGGTGCCTTTGAGCCTGTTGCCAAGATATTCAGCACACGGAGTGTAGTCTTCGCCCGGCGGGTTTATGGTCGCAAATCGGATCAATTCTTGAGTGAGCGAAACCAAATCCCCGGTCATGTCATCAATTCGATGGGTCAGATGTTCGTGCAGGTCAGTCATATTAACGGCAACATCAAGCTGGTTGAAAGTGTGCCTTTGAGTGACAGGTTGTTGCGTTCAGCATCGTTCATGTGATTTGTCATGATGGAGCGTACCCTGTCCCCGGGTTTCAGACAGTCTGCAATAGCATCCGAATGTTGGCAGGATGAAAGATCAGTGAGTGCTGCAACCATAATTGTCCAATTTATACCTTAAAACAACAATTTAACAGCAATGATTAGAAGCTGGGGGAATCTGGATTGATCAGAATGGATTA
>QIIJ01000199.1 GCA_003232595.1 Aurantimonadaceae bacterium
GCACCAAGGAAACTTGTGCGCACCCGTATCGGGCGCATTTTTGCCACCCGGCGCGCGACCCTCAGCATCTTGAGTTCTGTATCAATATCCAGGCCGTAGCCGGATTTTATCTCGATCGTCGAAACCCCCTCGGCAATCAGCGCATCAACCCGGGTCAATGCGCCGGTGAGCAGCCCATCCTCGCTCGTTGAACGGGTTGCAGTCAGGGTGGAGAGAATTCCTCCACCGCTGCGGGCGATTTCCTCATAACTGGCCCCCTCCAGACGCATGGCAAATTCAACAGCTCGCTCGCCGCCATGGACCAGGTGCGTGTGACAATCGATCAGCGCCGGAGTAACGAGCCGCCCGGCCAGTGCCTGCTGCCCCAACCCGAAAAATTGCGAAGGCAGATCAGCCTGCGGCCCGCACCAGGCAATCCTGCCGTTTTGGATGGCCAGCGCTGCCCGCTTAATCAGTCCATAGGGATTATCCCCGCAAGCCATTGTCGCCAGTGAAATATCTGTAAGGAGAGTGGCGGTCACAGGATTAGCCTTGATTAAATCATGTTAAAATATAATATGTCTAGACATAATAATTTTGTCAACGGGTATGTGATGCAAACAATTTGGGCCGAACAAGCACTCACATCGCAAGGCTGGCAGAGTGACGTTTGCATCTCAGTCGATGACCGGGGTGTCATTATTTCGGTTGAACCGGGCTCACCACCGCAGGGTGCAAAAACCGGCATTTTGCTGCCCTCTCCGATCAATCTGCACAGCCACTCTTTTCAGCGCGCCATGGCGGGGTTGAGTGAGCACAGGGGGCCGATGGGTTCTGACAATTTCTGGACCTGGCGCAACTTGATGTATCGCTTTGTTGGCCAGCTCAACCCTGATGACATGGCGGCCATTTCGGCCTTTGTTCAAATGGAAATGTTGGAGGCAGGATTTGCCGGTATTTGCGAATTTCACTATGTGCACCACCAGCCGGACGGCACACCTTACAATAATATTGCCGAGATGTCTGATGCCATCATAGAGGCGGCGGACCAGAGCGGTATTGGTCTGACTTTGCTGCCGGTGCTCTATCAGTTCGGTGGCTGCGATGAGCGCCCGCTTGGTGATGGCCAGCGCCGTTTTGGCAATACCCCCGAACAATTTGGGCAATTATTTGACACGGCAAGGTCAACTATTGCCAGAATTGGAAACCATTCAAATATTGGTGTTGCGCCTCATTCGCTCAGGGCTGTCAGTCCAGAAGCCCTCGAATTTGCTACAAAACTTGCGCCCGACAAACCCATCCACATGCATTTGGCTGAGCAGGTTGGTGAGGTTGAGGAAGTGCGATCCGCCAGGGGAAGAAGGCCGGTCGAGTGGCTCTATGAAAACCATGAGGTGAATGAGCGCTGGTGCCTCATCCATCTTACCCAGATGAACGAGCAGGAAACTGCAGCAGTTGCAAAATCAGGAGCCGTGGCAGGCCTTTGTCCGCTGACAGAATCCAGTCTGGGTGACGGGACATTTAATGGCAGGGATTTTATCGGGCAGGAAGGGTTTTTTGGCATCGGATCTGATTCCAACATTCAGATTTCTCTTGCCGAAGAACTTCGCACCCTTGAATATTCCCAGCGCTTGCATCACAGGCAACGCGCAATCCACCGGGCGTTTGCTGTATGAAGGAGCAGCAATTGGAGGAGCCCGGGCGGCAGGCCGCAATTCAGGTTCAATTAAGCCTGGTTGTCTTGCCGATATGGTGGCGCTGGATAGCGAAGCTACCGATCTGTTCCTGAAACAAGATGACGAGATACTCGACAGCTACATATTTGCCGGTGGTGATCGCATGATATGTGATGTCTGGTCAGCAGGAAACCACCTGGTAAAGAACGGCAGGCACCAGGCTCGCGAGGCGATTACCAAAAATTACAGAAAAACCCTTAAATCATTGGTGGATATGCTGTGAGCCAGCCACAAAACCAGACCTGGCAGACTATTCAGGCCGAACTCATTCGCCGCATCAGCACGCGCGTCTGGCAACCGGGTGATCTGGTGCCGAAGGAAACCGATCTGGCCATCGAGTTTGGCTGTGCTCGTGGCACGATCAACCGGGCGATGTGTGAACTGGCCAGTGCTGGCCTGATCGACCGCAAAAAAAAGGCCGGGACACGGGTATCCCATAATCCGGCTCGCAAGGCGAGGCTTGATATACCTGTCATTCGGCTTGATGTGGAAAATCGCGGTGCTGCCTATCGCTACGTTTTGCTTGGGCGGCAACTGGAACTGGCTCCAACCCTGGTGGCCGATAAACTGGGTCTGCCGGTTAAAACGCAGATGTTGCACCTTCGTTCATTGCATTTTGCCGACAACCGGCCATTTTTGCTTGAAGACCGGTGGGTGAACCCGATAGCGGTTCCCGATATCCTTGACGTTGATCTTTCGAAAATCAGCGCCAATGAATGGCTGGTGAACAATGCCCCGCTGACAACCGGCGACATTACATTTTCTGCCGCAAACGCCGATGAAACCGAAGCTGAACTGCTGGAAACCTCGGCAGACACCGCATTATTTGTCATCGAACGCTCAACCTGGGTCACATCATTGCCGGTCACAGATGTGCGGATTGTTTACGCGCCGGGATTTCAAATGCACACACGACTATGAACGGATCGTCGAGCGACAGACATCAGCAAGCCAGCTCTTGAACGACTGGACAATGGGTCGATTG
>QIIJ01000622.1 GCA_003232595.1 Aurantimonadaceae bacterium
ATTTCAGGACAAAAACTGCCCCTAAATCGAGTGTGGCAGATTGACGCATGGCGAAAATTTCGACAGATTTATACCTTGCTGATGAAACCCGCTTTGGGGACAAATTCACCCCTGATTTGGGGAGTCTGTTTCAGAGTCATCTCAGCCAGAAATTTGTGAAAAAGATTGTAATTCAGTGCGGCCTGTCGCAACGTTCGCCATCTGATATCTAGTAATATTCATATATATCAACTATTTAATATGTTAATTCCCTCTCTGCAAAAAACCTATAGTTAAATATAGATATTGCACTCCTTAATATTAACGATGCAATTTCCCGGATTTTCTGCATATTGTTTTGGAGTGAAGTTGCGGATTATCGGTGCAGCGTCGATGGGAAATCGGGCTGAGGAAAAATAACTTAAATAAATCAATGCATTATTGGAAATAATTTGAAGATTTCGAGCAGGTGTTTACTGCAAGCTGAAATTGAATGCTGTTGCGAGGATTAAGTTTTGACTCCGGGGTATTGCATTTGCTTTAATATTTGCGGGAAGCACGCAGGCATTGTTGCCTGCTATTTTGAGGAGAGCGCAATGGCGGAACTGTTTTCAGAAGAGTGGATGAACGGCTATCTGGCTGCATGGAACAATGAGCCAGGGATCTCATCCGATCTGGAAAAAATAGGGTTCAACTCTATAATCGGCTACGGGTTTCTTAAGATAAACCCCGCGGCGTGATCATTGTAGAAATCGGCAAGGCCGTCTCGGCCGGCAATTATAATGGCGAAGAGATGAACTGGGATCTGCGCGCCGATAAAAGCACATGGGAAAAATGGGTCACCAAGCCTCCGGGCATGATGGGCCTTGGAATGGCATATACCTCCAAGAAGCTGCAGTTCTTGGTGGGGGACTATGGCGCAATGCTGAAAGACCCCCGCATGGCCGGCCCGTTTATGAAAAGTTTTGCTGCAATGGGGAAGGCATAATCAAATGTCACTGGCGCTTCGTGTAATGAGTATTGTCGCCGCTGTTTTCGTTTTTGGCCAATTGGCGGTAGCGCAGGAATTTGTCACCGTTGTTGCAAGAATGGAAACTTCCGGATCGAATGTGGTAACCGGTGGCACGGTTGTACCTTTCAAGGAAGTGGCGCTGTCGGCCAAGGTTCCGGGCCGCATTGTTTTTGTTGCCGGTGAAGAAGGCGCATCCTTTAAGGCCGGTGAACCGCTGACGATAATCAATGATGACGATATTCAGGCCCGCCGCCGTGCAGCCTATGCCAATCTTCTGGCAACTCAGGCCGCGTTGCGCAATGCCCAGGTTCAGTATCAAAGAGAATTGTATTCCCCGTCAATCAACAATGGATCATCACGGTCGTCCGGTTTTGGCATGCCTTCGATGTTTGACCAGATGTTCACGCGACCTTTGAGCAGCGGAATGGGATTGTCCAATCCCGGTCTTCAGCGTTATTCGGATTTGCAGGAGCGGTATAACGGTATCAATCAGGCGCAGAGCCAGATGCTTGCGGCGCAGGCGCGGATGGACGAACTTGATGCAAACCTGCGTGATACGCGGCAGCTTGCGCCCTTTGATGGTGTTATCATTCAAAAGCTTGTTGAAACCGGCACAACTGTTCAGCCGGGTGCACCACTGTTGAAATTTGCCTATGTCGACTACCTTCGCATTCAGGCCGAGGTGCCGGTGCGGCTGGTATCGTCGCTTGAGGTTGGCGCGTTTCTGCCGGCACGGGTTGATGCCGGTGGTGGTGCGATTGTCAAGGTCAGGGTTGCGCAGATATTTCCTGTTGCCGATCAGGCTCGTCACACTGTGACAGTCAAGTTTGATCTGCCGCGCGGCGTGCCCGGCGGTCCCGGTATGTATGCAGAGGTGCATATTCCCGATCCTGACGCAGAAAAATCCGGGACAATTGTTATTCCGCGTGATGCGGTGGTTGTATCCGGCAGTCTGCCGGGTGTGCGAATTCTTGTCGATGGAAAGCCGTCCCTGCGTCTGGTTCGGTTGGGCGAGGAAAAAGCGGATGGCAGGGTGAGCATAATCTCCGGCCTGAAGGAAGGCGATCTGGTGATTGTGGGTTCTGCTGACAAAAGCGCTGCACAAAGCGCAGAATCAGTGGCAGGCGGCTCTGTAAGCGAATAACGCCTGCGGCCAGTTCGAGTTGTATTGATTGCCGGTGACAGGCCGGAAAATTTTGTACTGATGAGTAGTTGAGTTATGGCAGAACGTGATTTTGACAATCTGACAATGGGTGAGGAAAAACCGCTT
>QIIJ01000232.1 GCA_003232595.1 Aurantimonadaceae bacterium
AAAAGCTTTCGTCACCGCGATACGCAAAAAACCTACTGGGCGCTGGTATTCGGTGTGCCGCGCAAGCGGGAAAACCGCATTTCGACCTATCTGGTCAAGGAGGCAACGCCTGATGGTGACAGGATGCGCATTGCCCGCCACGGAGAAAGACATGCCGATCACGCCATCACCAATTATCGCCTTATCGATGGCAGCCCGCGCAATATGTCCTGGGTAGAATTTCAGCCGGTTACCGGTCGCACCCACCAGTTGCGCATTCACGCCCAGTCCATCGGTCATCCGATTTTGGGCGATCCCAAATATTTCGACATAGACAACTGGGATTTGCCGGGTGGCATCCAGAAAAAACTGCACCTTCATGCTCGCAACATCAAAATCCCCCACCCTGATGGTGGCACAATCGATGTCACCGCCCAACTCCCTCAACATATGCAACAAAGCTGGAATCTGCTGGGCTTTGAAGAACAGGACGGTGAATCGCAGGGCGACGAATAATTCCTACTCCACGTGCACCACAGCACCGGCGCGTCTTGCATCTCCAATGCCGGAAAAGTTTCCCATTGCATCCAGCCTGGCTGCATGCACCCCGCCAAAAAACATGTTTGGTTCGCTCCAGGACCTGTGGTCGGGAAACAGTTTGCACAATTCGCCGGTCAGGCGGTTTCCGAAAAACCCTTCAAAATCGAGGTGATTTCCCTCGATGTGAAGGCGCGGGGCCTCAACGGCATCTGCAAGGCTTGCGCCTTCTGCACAATGATGCAGCATGACCTGCAACATGGCCGACCTGATCCGGCTGGAACCACCGGAACCCAAGGCCACAATAGCACCGTCAGCTGCCTCAATCAGGGTTGGGCACATCATAGAAGACAAGCGAACATTGGTCGGCCAGTCCCGTGTGCCATGGGGGTTTACGTCCTCCTCGCCCAGAATATTGTTGAGCATAAAGCCAAACCCGTCCACCAGTTCTCCGTTGCCTTCGCCATTGGAAACGGTTACCGAACAGGCATTGCCAGCCTGGTCAATGATAGAAATATGAGTTGTTCCGCGCTGGCGAAGGGGGGTCGAGAGAAGTTTTGACAAGTCACTGCCGACCTCGCGCCTTGCTTTGTCAGTTGAATGCAATGCCCGGGCGATGGCCAAAGGATCACAGATATTAAGCTGGTCCAGTGCATGGCCAATCAGAACACCGCTGGCTGCGGGCAGCGGATTAAGATGAATTTTACTGCCGCCTGTCTGAACAACAAATGGTGTTCGCGCAACCACTTCATAAGTGCTCAAATCCCTGTGGGTCAAATTACCGGAATCTCGCTGACCGGCAACAATCGCATTGCCAATTTCACTGTCTGTAAATGCCCCGTTGCTCATGATTTCAAAGGCGTCCGCAAGATCGGAATTTTTAAACAAATCTCCAATTGCAGGCATCGCACCTTCTGGTGCAAACAACCCCCTCGCTGGCTCCGATGCCGTAAGGATTGGCCTGACCACATTAAACAGATAATGTTGAAACGGCGTTATCGCGATACCCTCACGCGCTGCATGAATGACGGGTGAAAAGAGGTCACCCAGACCCATCGTGGCGTAGGCATTGTGCAATGTTTGAATACCGGCAAAGAACCCCGGTGTGGC
>QIIJ01000313.1 GCA_003232595.1 Aurantimonadaceae bacterium
GCTGAAACCATAGCACCGGCCCTTTTTGTTTTTGCAGCGATGGAGAATGAGGCCTTTGTCATGTCTCCTGATTCTGTGGAAAACGACATTGTAATTCCGTTACCGTATGCGGCACTGTTAGAACCGTGGCGAGTGGCTGTTCTTCTCAATTTGATTGATTTTGCAACCGCCGAAGAAGATGTTGAGCTAAAACTGGTTGAAAGTGTTACTATCGGTGGCCCTGCGCTGGCAGGTATGCATGTTGAAACAACCTATTCGAGCCTGGCAACCCGGCTGGACCAGGCCCGTGAACAACTTAAAACATTGCTCCCGAAGGGATTTTGGCTTGATGAATACGAGAAAGACAATTGGCCGGAAGATGCTGATGAATATATGTTTGACATCACGCTCACTCTTTCCCGGGCAATTTCTGCTGAAGAAGCCGGTGCCATTTCCACCTACGCTAACCATCTGGAAATGATAATCGGATGGATGGGGTTTGCTCTCAACGGGACCGCCACAGACTGGCAGGAACGCGGCAACATGCTCTATGCGGGCGAAGTTGAAGTCACCGATACACAAATCAAATATTTTGCTGATCGCCCACCATCCGATATTGGTCTGGCTATTCTGATGCTCGCACAAATCCTGGATAGAAGCTATGGAATTTCAGTCACAAACTGGGATATAGATATATCTGGCAGTTAGAGCAAAATCTGGAATTACTGGAATTACGGCGATGAATTACGTCACCGAAATTCCTCGTATATAAATGAGTTGCAAATAAATCCCGCCTGTCCTTTACTACTATAGTAGTAGAAAGAGGAGATTTGCTATGTCCACTAATTTGGTTGTCGGCCTGGATGGCAGCGACTCAGGCGAGCGAGCGCTGGCATATGCCAGGCGTTTGGCTGGTTTGATTGGAGATTGCACCATTGAGTTAATCTATGTGATTGAATGGTCGCCGTTTACTTTTCAAACAGCTGAAGAAAACGAATCCCGCCACAAACGGCGTGAGGAGGAAATTCAAACAGCAATGTCGCGGATTATTGATCCTGCTGTTGCAGTATTAAAAAAGGACGGGTTTTCGGTCAATGGCCGGGTTCGTCATGGCGATGCCGCTGAAATTCTCAATGCCGCAGCAAAACAAGAAAAAGCCGAACAGATTATTGTTGCCCGCTCATCAGAAGGCGGATTCACCCAACGGGTATCCAACGGGTATTTGGATCGGTAACAGCCAACCTGGTCATGAGCGCCAGTGTTCCAGTAACAGTAGTGGGATGAGGGAAAATCATGAAAAATTTAAAATTGTTAGCTTTGTCACTGGTCTCTTTGATCGTGACAAGCACCACCGTTTTTGCTCAAGAGGCCGGCGGTATAGATGAACAAGTCAATGCAATCTTTAGCGGCGCAACCGGCTGGTTCGTAAGCCTGATTTTTGCCCCCTTTCCGGGAACATCTTTTCCATGGATCGTTATGTGGCTGGTCATCGGCGCGACAGTCTTTACGTTGTATTTCGGCTTCATTCAGTTTCGCGCAATCCGCCACTCGATTGATCTGGTCAAGGGAGATTATTCTGACCCCGATGACGCTGGTGAAGTGAGCCACTTTCAGGCTCTTGCAACAGCCCTGTCGGGAACCGTCGGCCTTGGCAACATCGCTGGCGTTGCGGTTGCTATCGGGATTGGCGGACCGGGCGCAACGTTCTGGATGATCCTTGCCGGCCTGATGGGCATGGCCTCGAAATTTACCGAATGTACGCTTGGTGTGCACTACCGCAATGAGTATGCAGATGGTTCAGTTTCCGGTGGTCCGATGTATTACATCTCTAAAGGGTTTGCAGAGCGCAAAGTACCGGGCGGGAAATTCCTGGCGGTTTTGTTTTCCATTTTTCTACTTCTTGGCGCCATTGGCGGCGGGAATATGTTTCAGGCCAATCAGGCCCATGCCCAAATCAGCGGTATTGTCGGAGACTACCCCGGCTGGATTACCGGTGTAATATTTGCAAGCGTCGTTTTTGCAGTAATTGTCGGCGGCATTAAATCAATTGCGCGGGTGACAGAAAAAGTCGTTCCGTTCATGGCCATCATGTATGTCGGTGCAGCATTGATTATACTGCTGATTAATTATGACAAAATCGGCTGGGCATTTGGCCAGGTGTTTGATGGCGCATTTACCGGACTTGGGGTTGCTGGCGGATTTGTTGGAGCCTTGATCCAGGGCTTTAAGCGTGCGGCATTTTCAAACGAGGCTGGTGTTGGTTCAGCAGCGATTGCCCACTCGGCGGTTAAAACCAAAGAGCCAATTACCGAGGGTCTCGTGTCATTGCTTGAGCCCTTCATCGATACGGTGGTTATCTGTACGATGACGGCTTTGGTTATCATAATTACCGGGCAGTTGTTAATTGATCCGGCAACCGGCTTGTACATGGTTGAAGGTGGCAAGATTGCTACTGTAGGCGGTACATCAGGTGTTGGTCTGACTTCGGCAGCCTTTGGTTCAGCGGTAAGCTGGTTCCCTTATCTGCTGGCCATCGCGGTGGTGTTGTTTGCGTTTTCCACCATGATCAGCTGGTCGTATTACGGTTTGAAAGGCTGGACGTACCTGTTTGGCGAAGGCAAGACAAAAGAAATGACTTTTAAAGTCATCTTTTGCGTCTTTGTGATTATCGGTGCAGCGGCCAATCTAGGACCGGTCATTGATTTCTCAGATGCAGCAATCTTTGCCATGGCAGTTGTCAACATCGGCGCGCT
>QIIJ01000365.1 GCA_003232595.1 Aurantimonadaceae bacterium
TCGACATAACCAAGCTTGACCGTATCACCGATGTTGATTTTGCCACTGTCGGGTTTTTCCTGGCCGGTGATCATCCTGAATAGGGTTGATTTACCGGCTCCGTTGGGGCCGATTACACCGACAATGCCACCGGCAGGCAGTTTGAATTCGAGATTTTCAATCAGCTGTTTGTCTTCGAAGCCTTTCGAGAGTTTTTCTGCCTCAATCACCACATTTCCAAGGCGTTCAGCGACCGGAATGGAAATCTGCTGGTCGGTCGGTCGGCGGTTTTCGTTGCGCTCGAGTAATTCGTGAAAGGCGTTGATACGGGCTTTGGATTTGGCCTGGCGCGCCCTCGGGCTGGTGCCCATCCATTCCCGTTCACGCTGTAGCTGACGGGTACGCGCATCGTCCTCGCGGCCCTCTTGTCTGAGGCGTTTTTCTTTCTTTTCGAGATAGGCAGTGTAGTTGCCTTCATAGGGAATACCTTGACCTCTATCGAGCTCCAGTATCCAGCCGGTGACATTATCGAGAAAATAGCGGTCATGGGTGACGATCATCACGGCACCCTTGAAATCGCGCAAGTGTTTTTCGAGCCAGGCAACGGTTTCCGCATCGAGATGGTTGGTTGGCTCATCGAGCAGCAGCAAGTCAGGCTCGGATAAAAGCAAACGGCAGAGTGCCACACGGCGGCGCTCCCCGCCCGACAACGGACCAACAGCGGCATCACCCGGCGGGCAGCGCAGGGCATTCATCGCCATTTCGACCTTGGCATCAAGATCCCACAGGCCTTCGGCATCGATCTGGTCCTGCAGTTTTGCGCCTTCGTCTGCTGTTTCATCGGAATAGTTCATCATCAGTTCGTTGTAACGATCCAGAATGGCCTGCTTGTCGGCAACCCCGTCCATCACATTGGCACGCACGTCCTTAGTTTCGTCCAGTTCCGGCTCTTGAGCGAGATAGCCGATTTTGGCGCCTTCCGCTGCCCAGGCCTCGCCTGAAAATTCGGTATCAATACCGGCCATGATCTTTAAAAGCGTTGATTTACCGGAACCATTGGGGCCAAGCACACCGATCTTGGCGTCGGGATAAAAAGACAGGTGCATGTTATCAAGCACCTTCTTGCCACCGGTATAGATTTTGGTGAGGCCCTGCATGTGATAGATAAACTGGCGTGCCATCGGGCAATTCTCCGCTTGATTCAAATTTTGGGAAACTGGTTGGCGCTGTTTACGGCAGAAGCGAAATTATCGCAATGGCAATGTTGGACTTGTGGATATGAGCGGACTACTTCAAATGCTGATCAAAATCCATTGCCAAATGCAGGATGCGTACAATCAGGATTCCTGAATCAAGTGGACGGTAAAATAGTGCATGTCGACCACAATTGTATTGCCGATATACTTTGGCGCTTCTTGTTTTATATACGTGGCTGATCTCCGGAAATACCGCTGCAATTTTAGCAGAATCGTGAATTTGCGTCGTGTATATTTTTGCTTGCTGCAATCCGTATGTTTCGAATGTATAAGCTGTAATATTTTCCAGATCGCGTCCGGCCTGCCTGGAAAGTGTGTATTCAGCCATCCTTTAATTTTGATATAATGCTGTTTGAAATATCTGTTATTGAGCGAGGGTCAAT
>QIIJ01000255.1 GCA_003232595.1 Aurantimonadaceae bacterium
AATCACCATTGAATTTGAAAGACCGGCCATATGTTTATCCCTTTGCATGACACCAACTCGCTGCAGAATATCCGTTTTCAGTACGTAACGATTGGCATTATCGCTGTTAACGTGTTGATCTGGATTGTTCTTGGAACCCCGGCAATATCTGATCCGGAAACCGCCCGGGCGGCAGCTGTCTCCTTTGGTTTCATTCCCTCTGTGGTCAATGATCTGAAGACTTTGCCACCGGAATTTCTGGTGCTGCCGGACTGGACCAGCTACGTGACCTATGCATTCCTGCATGCGGATTTCATGCATCTGGCCGGTAATATGCTGTTTTTGTGGGTGTTTGCCGATAATGTCGAAGACGCAATGGGTCACGGGCGTTTCCTTGTATTTTATCTGGCCAGTGCCGCTGCCGGCGCATGGATGCATGCGTTGATCCTGCCCGCATCGGATTCACCCTTGATTGGTGCGTCAGGGGCTGCTGCCGGCGTCATCGGGGCCTATTTGATGCTACACCCCAATGTGAAGGTATGGGTGTTGGCACTCGGTCGTATCCCCCTGCGGCTCAAGGCAATCTGGGCGCTTGGTGCCTGGATAGCCTATCAACTGGGGATGATGATTTTTGCATCTGATGGCCAGGTATCGTGGTCTGCCCATGTGGGCGGAGCTGCTGCCGGTATCGTGTTGATTATCTTTATGCGGAAACCCGGCATACCTTTGTTTGACAGAGAGCCTGCTCCAACAGGCGCTTCTGTCGCGGCGCAACCGGCCAGAACCAAAACCGTAGAAAAACAGCGTTGGGGCCGCGACACGTAACTGTTTTCAACATTGATCCACGAATGTTTTTAGATGCCCGGCCAGGTGATCAAACAACAGGCGGATAATGCGGGTGTTGATCACGTCCTCATGGGTTACCAGCCACATTTCCATTGGGATCAAAAACTGCTCGGGCATGATCGGAATCAGTTGCGGGTCGCGTGCTGCCAGTTGGCGCTGAACACCGCCTATTCCGCAACCGGCCCTGATCAGTGCAAGTTGAGCAAGATCGCTGTCGGACTTGAATGTGAGGGCTGAACGTATTTCTTCTGTATCAATTGAACCGGCATAGGTATCGAAATATCGCCGGCTTTCGGGACCGATTGACAAGTGATCGCCAATATCGCCGAGATCATCTGGTATGTCGTGCCTGTCAACATAGGATTGATGGGCGAACAACCCGATAGAAACATCACCCATCTTGCGTGCGACAAGGGCTTCCTGGACCGGGCGCAACATACGGATAGCTATATCTGCTTCCCGTTTAAGAAGATTCTCTGAACGGTTGGTCAGGGCAAGTTCGATCTGGATCTTCGGATGATGAATGCTGAAGTCTGCAAGAATAGCCGGCAGTATTTCAACCCCGACAATCTCACTTGCGGTGAGACGAACGGTGCCTCGCAGTTCGTTTTCGGCGCGTACTGCCCGTTTGGTCGCTGCAGCCGCCGCTGCCATGGCCCTGGCGGGGGTTACCATGTTTTGAGCAGCTTCGGTCGGGCTTAATCCGTAGCGGGAACGAATAAACAGTTTTTCGCCAACACTGCGCTCCAGAGCATCGATATGGCGGCCAATTGTTGGCTGGCTCAACCCCAATGACGGGCCGCACCAGAAAGGGAACGACAATCAATCACCGCAAGAAAGGTTTGAAAATTTGCCCAGTTGGTCATTCTCAAGCAACCTGTCTATTCAATTACGTATATATAGCCAACGATTATTGTGTATTGATATTCAATAATTAATAGATAATTTGTAGTCAATGTCAACAAACGGTGTGATCATCATGGAAAAGAAAATACTCATTATCGGTATAACGGGCGGAATTGGTGGCACATTCGCGTCGACCTGCCGGAAAAGAGGCTGGCAAATAAAGGCGCTGCACCGCGACCCGTCGGCTGTCAAATCCGGATTTACCGATATCGAATGGGCCAAAGGTGACGCCATGAACGCCACTGACGTGTCTGAGGCGGCAAAAGATGTCGATGTCATTTTTCATGGGGCCAATCCGCCAGGCTACAGGAAATGGCGCGAACTTGCATTGCCGATGTTGCAAAATTCCATTGCAGCGGCTGTCAGACACAAAATCCGCCTGTTGTTTCCTGGCAATGTTTATAATTTCGGACCTGGCGCAATGCCATTGGTCACCGAGGCTTCGCCCCAAAATCCCGATACCCGCAAAGGTCACATAAGGGTCGAGATGGAGCAGTTGCTGAAAGAAGCTGCGCAAAACGGCGCAAAGGTCCTCATCGTAAGAGCCGGCGATTTTTTCGGGCCGGATGCAAAAGGTTCGTGGTTTCCTCATGCAATTGTCAAACCGGGTAAAAAAATCAACTCCGTTGTTTACCCCGGTCGTCATGATGCCGGTCACGCCTGGGCCTATCTGCCGGACCTTGCTGAAACATTTGCACAATTGCTGGAGCGCCACGACCAACTTGGAACTTTTGAAGTGTTTCATTTCGGCGGGCACTATTTTTCACCCGG
>QIIJ01000253.1 GCA_003232595.1 Aurantimonadaceae bacterium
TTGGTTCGTGGGGGATCGCCCCGGCTAAAATTGCGAAAAGAGTGGCGGAGATAGCCGGGCTTCCGCTGATGGTTCATGTTGGTGAGCCGGGGCCATTGATCGACGAAGTGTTTGATATCCTCGGACCGGGTGATATCGTAACGCATTGTTTTAATGGTAAAAAAGCAGGATCAATCCGGGGCACCGCCGCACTGTTTGCACAGGCGCAAAAACTTGCCGCTGACGGCATACTTATGGATATCGGGCATGGAGTTGCATCCTTTGATTTTGAAACCGCACGCGCGTCAATTGCCGACGGCATGCTGCCAAACACAATTTCAACTGATTTGCACCTTCGAAACATAGATGGTCCTGTCCATGATCTTGCCACCACCATGTCCAAATTACTGGCGGTCGGCCTGCCCCTAGAAGAATGTGTAGCCGCCGTCACCAATCGCCCGCGCGCAGTGCTGGGGCTTGGCGGGGCCAATGGTCTGGCCACGGGCAAGACGGCCGATTTCACCATCTTTGACCTGTCTGCATCGAGCCTGGAAACACAGGATAGTCATGGTAACAAATTACGCCTGACGGAAGTATTTGAACCGCGCATGACGGTGATCGGGACTAGCGCTGAGCCAGCACAGCGGAGGGAAAGATGACCAAAGCAGTTCTGGAAGTTTCCAACCTGCAGGTCGCATTTCAATCACGCCGTGACAGTGTAACGGCCCTGCGGGATGTGAATTTTTCGTTGCATAGTGGCAAAACGCTGGCACTGGTGGGAGAGTCCGGATCCGGGAAATCTGTTACGTCGCTGGCGATAATGGGTCTGTTGCCGAGCAATGGATCGGTAACAAATGGATCAATTCGCTACATGGGTCGCGGTAAATCCGATCTCGAGCTTTCCAGCCTCAGCGAAAATGAAATGCGCTCTTTGCGCGGTGCAGAAATTGCCATGATTTTTCAAGAGCCGATGTCGTCTTTGAACCCGCTTTTTACCATCGGCGACCAGATAGGTGAGATGTTATTGTTGCATAAAAGCCTGAAAGGGGCCGCGCGTCGCAAAAGGGTTCTGGAAATGCTGGAGCTTGTTGAAATTCCCGCTGCCGCCAGCCGGCTTGACGCCTATCCGCACGAGCTTTCCGGTGGAATGCGACAACGTGTGATGATTGCCATGGCTTTGGTATGCAACCCGGCGCTTCTCATTGCTGATGAGCCAACGACGGCACTGGATGTGACCATTCAGGCTCAGATCCTGGATATTATGCGCCGTTTGCAAATCGAAATGGGCATGTCAATTCTGTTTATCACGCACGATATGGGCGTCGTGGCTGACATGGCGGACGATGTTGCTGTGATGTATGCAGGCGCTGTGGTTGAGCAGGCTTCGGTCGATGGGCTGTTTGAAAATACCCGGCACCCTTATACCCAAGGTTTGCTGGCATCGATCCCAAAACCAGGGCGGCAGGAAAATGAAAGGCTGGTCCCGATCCCGGGTTCGGTGCCTCCGCTGCACGCAATGCCGCGCGGGTGCGCCTTTGCGCCAAGGTGCCGTTATGCGGACCCGCGATGTCAAAATCAGATCGATTTAAGGGAACCAACCAGAGGCCACTTTGTTGCCTGCGT